>CAZRRW010000046.1:0-13897 GCA_964602505.1 uncultured Burkholderiaceae bacterium | reverse complement strand
GCTTCAAGAACGGCACCGACGGCAACATCAAGATCGCCACCGACGCCATCCAGGCGGCTGGGCGGCCCCACCACTTCCTGTCGGTGCACAAGAACGGGCAGGTCGCCATCGTCGAGACCAAGGGCAACCCGGACTGCCACGTCATCCTGCGGGGCGGCAAAACGCCCAACTACGACGCCGCCAGCGTGAAGGCAGCCTGCGCCGACATCGAGGCCGCCAAACTGCGCTGCAGCCTGATGATCGACTGCTCGCACGCCAACAGCAGCAAGCAGTTTGCCAAGCAGAGCGAGGTGGCGGCCGATGTGGCGGCCCAGGTGTCGGGCGGCTCGCGCTGCATCTTTGGCGTGATGGTGGAAAGCCACCTACAGGAGGGCGCGCAGAAGTTCACTCCCGGCAAGGACGATCCCGCCAAACTCGCCTACGGCCAAAGCATCACCGACGCCTGCCTGGGCTGGGACGCCTCGGTGGCCGTGCTGGAAACGCTGGCCAAGGCGGTGAAGGCGCGCCGCAAGGCCTGAGCGGCTGCCCCGCAGCGGCGTGGCCGGGCCACCCGTTGCGGCACCTGGGCCGGGCGGGCAAGATGCACCCATGACCGCCCCGCTCACGCCCATCCGCTTTCAGCTCAACACTTTCTTGAGCGGCCAGGCCAGCGGCGGCTGTGCCGAGCACCTGTCGGCGCGACAGCGCCTGCGGGCGGGTGGCGGGTGGGTTTGTGCGGTGATGGGTCATGGTTTCCTCCTCGAGTGTGTCCTGGTTTGTGGTTAGGGTGCGCACAAACCAGTATGCAAATGTCAGGCCGCCTTGGCTACAGTCAAAACGGTCTGCCCCCGTTCGGGGCGCTTTCGCCGGGCAAGCCCATGCGCCAGGAAGTCCAGATCAAGCTTGAGCAATTTGCCACCACGGTGGACCTGGCCGAGGTGGTGCCCATGGCTGCCGACGTGGGCCGCTGGTGGTTGGACGACCACTTTGTGCGCTTTGGCTGCGAGCCACTGCGCCCCACCGGCAAGGTGCTGACGGCTGACAAGGTGTTGGCCGTGGCCGCGGCGGCCGGCGCCAGCCGCTTTGCCGACCCGCTGTGGGCGCGCGACTATGCCAGGGCGGTGGCCGCCGCGCTGGGCAAGGGCACGGTGGTGGTGGACGTACCAGCCCAGAGCGTCAATTACTGAGCCTGGCGGGCTGGCCGATATGCGAGGCCGCCCGCAAGCGGCCTATTCGTGCCAAAGGTTGCCGTTTTCCGGCCATAGGCGCCACGCCAAATTTGATGATTTCAGCGTCCGCTTTGGCGCTGCGCGGGTGGTTTTTAAAGCTTTATTTTAGTTTTGCCGAGCCAGGCGCTCGCTTTTCCAGTACACGTCGTCCCCGCCCTTGGGCACGGCGGCCAGGTCAGCGGCCATGGGCGCGTGGCGGTTGAGCACCCGCGCCAGCACGAACAGCAGGTCGCTCAGGCGGTTGAGGTATTGGCGCGGCGCATCCTTCAGGGGCTCTTCGGCGCCCAGCGCCACCACCGCCCGCTCGGCCCGGCGGGCCACTGTGCGGGCCACATGGGCCAGGCTGGCGGCGCGGGTGCCTGCGGGCAGGATGAACTCCGCCAGCTTGGGCAACTGGGCGTTGAAGTGAGCGAGCGCTTCGTCCAGGCTGGCCACCGCCTCGGGCTTGAGCAGCTCAAAGCCCGGGATGCTGAGCTCGCCGCCGAGGTTGAAGAGTTGGTGCTGCACCTCCACCAGCAGGCTGCGCACCTCGGCCGGCATGGGCTCGCACAGCAGCACGCCCAGGTTGGAGTTGAGTTCGTCCACATCGCCCATGGCCTGCACCCGCAGGCTGTCTTTGCGCACCCGGGTGTTGTCGCCCAGGCCGGTGGTGCCGTCGTCGCCGGTGCGCGTGGCAATTTGTGTGAGTCGGTTTCCCATGGGGGGGATTGTCGGGCTTGCACCGCGGCGACCCATGCGCTGGGCGCATGGCAACCCCAGTATTGCTGGGGCTGCAGCCCTTCAGGCCGCGCCCTGCGGTGACACAATCCGCCAGATTCACTGCCGCCGCCTGCCACGGAGACCGCCATGAATGCCCCCTTGCCCGCCAGTGTGTTGCAGCCCTTCAGCGCCCCCCAGGTGGCGCAGCGCGAGGTGCCTGCTGCCTTCATCGACGCGCTGAAAGCCCGCTTCTGCGCCAACTGCTCCACCGCCATGGCGGTGCGCGAACAGCATGGCCGCGACGAGAGCGCCATCATGAGCGTGCCGCCGCCCGAGGCCGTGGTGTTTGCCGAAAGCACCGCCGACGTGGCCGACGCCGTGAAGCTCTGCGCCGAACACCAGGTGCCGGTGATTCCCTTTGGCACGGGTAGCTCGCTGGAGGGGCATTTGCTGGCGGTGCAAGGCGGCATCAGCATTGACGTGAGCCGCATGAACAAGGTGCTGGCCGTGCATGCCGAAGACCTGACCGTGACCGTGCAGCCGGGCGTGACGCGCAAGCAACTCAACGAAGAAATCAAGGCCACTGGCCTGTTCTTCCCCATTGACCCAGGTGCCGACGCCAGCCTGGGCGGCATGGCTGCCACCCGCGCCAGTGGCACCAACGCGGTGCGCTACGGCACCATGCGCGAGAACGTGCTGGGCCTGGAGGTGGTGACGGCCAGCGGCGAGGTCATCCGCACTGGCACCCGCGCCAAAAAGTCCAGCGCGGGCTACGACCTGACCCGCTTGTTTGTGGGCAGCGAGGGCACGCTGGGCGTCATCACCGAAGTGACGCTCAAGCTCTACCCATTGCCAGAGGCGGTGAGCGCGGCGATCTGCTCCTTCCCCAGCGTGGCGGCCGCCGTGGACGCGACCATCCAGGTCATTCAACTCGGCGTGCCGATTGCGCGGGTGGAGTTGATTGACGCGAACACGGTGCGCATGGTCAACGCTTATGCCAAGCTGGGCCTGCGTGAAGAGCCGATGCTGTTGATGGAGTTTCATGGCAGCCCGGCCAGCGTGGCCGAGCAGGCGCAGACCGTGCAAGACATTGCCAACGAGTTTGGCGGCAACGCCTTTGAATGGGCCAGCACGCCGGAAGAACGCACCCGCTTGTGGGCCGCGCGGCACAACGCCTATTTCGCGTCGCTGCAAAGCCGCCCTGGCTGCCGCAACCAGAGCAGCGACACCTGCGTGCCCATCAGCAAGCTGGCCGAAAGCATCAATGAAAGCGTGGCCGAGGCCGAGGCCTCAGGCATCCCCTACTGGATCGTGGGGCATGTGGGCGACGGCAACTTCCACCTGAGCTACCTGCACGACCCGAACAACCCGAAAGAGGTGGCCGACGTGGAGGCGCTGAACGTGAAGATGGTGCAGCGCGCCATCCGCCTGGGCGGCACCTGCACCGGCGAGCACGGCATTGGCCTGCACAAGATTGGCTACTTGGTGGAGGAAACCGGGGCCGGCGCGGTGAGCATGATGCGCACCATCAAGCGCGCGCTTGACCCGCACAACATCATGAACCCGGGGAAGATCTTCGCCGGGTGAGGCGTTTTGCCGCGGCCCCGCGCTGCGGCACACTGCTGGCGTTAGGCGTCAGGCCCCCGGCCCGCGCAGCTTGTCGATCAGGCCGTTCAGCTCGTCCAGCGAGCCGAAGCCAATGGAGACCTCGCCCATCTCCAGCACCTGCTTGCCACGCTTGACGCGTTTTTTCACACGCACCTCCACCGGCGCGGTCAGCAGGTCTGACAGCTCCTCTTCCACCCGGCGGATGTCGCGCGATTTCTCTGCCTTGGGCTTGGGCGACACCAGCGAGAACTCGGCGCTCAGCTTCTTCACCAGGGCCTCGGCCTCGCGCACGCTCAGCTGGCGGGCGCTGATCTGGTGGGCCGCCGAGATCTGCGCCGCCTTGTCCAGCGGCAGCAGGGCGCGGGCATGGCCCATGTCCAGGTCGCCGACCATCAGCAGGGCCTGCACCGGCTCGGCCAGCTGCAGCAGGCGCAACAGGTTGGTGGTGGCGCTGCGCGAGCGGCCCACCGCCTGGCTAGCCTGTTCGTGAGTGAGCCCAAACTCTTTGGTTAAGCGTGAAATACCTTGTGCTTCTTCCAGCGGGTTCAGGTCTTCGCGCTGAATGTTCTCGATCAGCGCCATGGCGGCGGCGGCCTGGTCGGGCACCTCGCGCACCAGCACCGGCACCTCGCTCATCCCGGCCAGTTGGGCGGCGCGGAAGCGCCGTTCGCCCGCGATGATTTCGAACTTATCGGCGGAGACCGGGCGCACCAGGATGGGCTGCATGATGCCCTGGGCCTTGATGCTCTCGGCCAGTTCATACAGCGCGCCTTCGTCCATGCGGGTGCGGGGCTGGTATTTGCCCGCCTGGAGCTGGCCCACCTGAAGGGTGGCTTGCGCGTCAGCGCGCTGGGTGTCGGCGGGGGCGGCAGCCGTGGCGCCCAGCAGGGCTTCGAGGCCGCGGCCTAGGCCTTTGGGTTTTTTGGTGACCATGGGTTGGGGGGTGTCGTTGTGGTCTAGACGGGTTTGGGCATGGGCTGGCCCAGGCGGGTCACCATTTCGCGGGCAAAGTCCACAAAGGCCTGGCTGCCCTTGGCCGCGCCGTCAAACACCACCCCGGGCATGCCGTAGCTGGGCGCTTCGGCCAGGCGCACATTGCGTGGGATGACGGTGTTGAACACCTTGTCGCCAAAGTGCGCCTTGAGCTGGTCGCTCACCTGCTGCTGCAGGGTGATGCGCGGGTCAAACATCACCCGCAGCAGACCAATGATCTCCAGCTCAGGGTTGAGGTTGGCATGCACCTGCTTGATGGTGTTGACCAAGTCGCTCAGGCCTTCGAGCGCAAAGTATTCACACTGCATGGGCACGATGACCCCATGCGCCGACACCAGGCCGTTCAGGGTGAGCAGGCTCAGGCTGGGAGGGCAGTCGATGAGCACGAAGTCGTAGTCGGCCTCGGCCGCCTTCAGCGCGGCCTTCAGGCGGCGTTCCCGCCGCTCCAGGTTCACCAGCTCTACCTCGGCACCCGCCAGTTCGCGGTTGGCGGGCAGCACGTCGTAGCCGCAGCCCTTGTCGTCAAACGGCGCGCGGGCGCGGGCTTCGGCCACGCTGGCGCTTTCCAGCAGCACGTCGTAGACGCTCAGCTCGAGCTTGCGCTTGTCGATGCCCGAGCCCATGGTGGCATTGCCCTGAGGGTCCAGGTCCACCATCAACACGCGCTGGCCCACTTTGGCCAAGCCTGCGGCCAGGTTGACGGTGGTGGTGGTCTTGCCGACCCCACCCTTCTGGTTGGCGATGCAAAAAACTCTCATGCTCTGTGGCTATGGGCTGGGTCAGCGGGGTGGAGGGCGGCGCTCACCTGCCGAAAGCAAGCTTGGCACCAAAGCCCACCAGCATGGCGCCGGCCACGCGCTCGAGCCAGTTGGCGGCTTTGGGGTTGGCGCGCAGGCGCTCGGCCATGGTGTGGGTGAGCGTGATGGCCACGGCACAGTAGGCCGCCGTGATGAGGGCAATGGTGGCGGCCAGCACACCAAAGGCCAGCAGCACATGCGGGTGGCCGGGGCTGACAAACTGGGGAAAGAAGGCCATGTAGAACACGATGGCCTTGGGGTTGAGCAGGGTGATGATGCAGGCCTGCCGGAAGTAGTGGCCGGGCTTGATTTCCAGCACCGCCTGGGCACCAGGCTTGGCCAGCAGCATGCGGATGCCCAGATACACCAGGTAGGCGGCCCCCAGCCATTGCACAGCGGCAAACAGCGCGGGGCTTGCCTTCAGCACGGCAGCCACCCCCGCCACGGCCGACCACATGAGCACCTGGTCGCCCACGATGACGCCCAGCGAGGCGGCCGCCCCACCCTTCAGCCCGCCTTTGCCGGTAGAGCCGATCAGCGCCAGGTTGCCCGGGCCGGGGATGAGCAGGAACACGACGACGGCCACGCAGAACGCGCCATAGTTGTCGATGCCGAACATGAGGGGTCTGGGTAGGTTGTGGGGTGGGCGGCAGGCAGATGGTAGCGGGTGCGCCGGGGCGCGGCGACCTGCTAGCCCGGTTTCATCCACACCAGGCAGCGCTCGGCGCTTAGGCCCGGCACGGTCAGCGGCTCAACAGCCCCCACCTGAACACCCGGCACGGTAGCCGCCAGGTCACGCAGCTCGGCCTGTGTTTCGCTGTCGGCCGTGCTGTGCCGCCCCTTGAGGGCCACCCACTGGCCCCCGGCACCCTCTGCCCCGCCGGGTGCCAGCAGATGCCGGGTGAGGCGGGCAAAGTCCGCCAGGGAGGCGAAGGCTCGGGAAGTGACCAGGTCAAAGCCGTGTTCCACGTGAAACACCTCCACACGCGAATGCACCGCCCGCAGGTTGGGCAAGCCCAGCTCGGCAGCCGCCTGGTTGATGAACGCGGCCTTCTTGGCCACGGCGTCCACGCAGGTGACCTGCCAGTCGGGCCTAGCTGCCGCCCACACCACGCCGGGAAGGCCGCCGCCGGAGCCGACGTCCAGCACCCGAAACGGCAAGCGCCCGTGTTCATTGGGCTGCAGGCCGTTGTCGGCCTGCAAGGCGCATGAATGCTGGCGGGGGGCATGGGCGTGTGTCGCGGCCAGCCTTTGCTCCACCGCCTGCAGCGCGGCCAGGCTGTCGTCGATGTGTTGCGCCCACATGGCCTGTGGGTCGCGCACCGCCGTGAGGTTGTAGACCTTGTTCCACTTGGCCAGCAGCGCCACATAGGGCGCCAAGCGCGCCCGCCGGGCCACCGGGTTGCCGGGTGGGGCCGGGTTCAAGCCGCCGCCTCGGCCTCGGCGGGTGCCTTGGGCAGCTTGCCGCCCTTTTTCAGGTGGATGAGCAGCAGGCTCACAGCGGCGGGCGTGACGCCCTGCACCCGGCTGGCCTGGCCCAGGGTTTCGGGGCGGTGCTGGCTCAGCTTTTGCCGCACCTCGAAACTCAGGGCCTTGATGGCGCCGTAGTCCAGGTCGGGCGGCAGCGCCAGGCTTTCGTAGTGCGCCGCCCGGTCAATGGCCTCGTTCTGGCGGTCGATGTAGCCCTCGTACTTGATGCTCACTTCCACCTGCTCGGCCACCTCGGGTGGCAAGGGGCCGGGGGCCTCGGGCGCGGCAAAGCGGCCCTGCTCTGCCGCCATGAGGGCCGCATAGCTGACCTGCGGCCGGCGCAGCAGGTCTGCCAGGCTGTACTCATGCGCCAAGGGCTGGCCCATCAGGGCGGTGGCCGCAGCAGCAGACAGGGTTTGCGGGTTGACCCAGGTGGACTTGAGGCGCTGTGTTTCACGTGAAACCGCATCGCGCTTGCGGTTGAAGGCGTCCCACTGCGCGTCGCCCACCAAGCCCAGGGCGCGGCCCGCCTCGGTAAGGCGCATGTCGGCGTTGTCCTCCCGCAACTGCAAGCGGAACTCGGCCCGGCTGGTGAACATGCGGTAGGGCTCGCTCACCCCCTTGGTGATCAGGTCGTCCACCAGCACACCCAGGTAGGCGTCGGCACGGCCCGGCGTCCAGGCGGCCATCGGCACGGCCTCGCCCCGCATGGCCTTGGCCAGCAGCGCGGCATTGGCCCCGGCCAGCAGGCCCTGAGCCGCTGCCTCTTCATAGCCGGTGGTGCCGTTGATCTGCCCGGCAAAGAACAGGCCGCCAATGGCCTTGGTCTCCAGGCTGGCCTTCAGGGCGCGGGGGTCAAAGTAGTCGTATTCGATGGCATAGCCCGGCCGCAGGATGTGCGCGTTCTCCAGCCCGGCAATCGAGTGGATCAGGGCGAGCTGGATGTCGAACGGCAGGCTAGTGGAGATGCCGTTAGGGTAGACCTCGTGGGTGCTCAGGCCCTCGGGCTCCAGAAAGATCTGGTGGCTCTGCTTGTCGGCAAAGCGGTTGATCTTGTCCTCCACGCTGGGGCAGTAGCGCGGCCCCACGCCCTCGATCTTGCCAGTGAACATGGGGCTGCGGTCAAACCCGGAGCGGATGACCTCGTGCGTACGCTCGTTGGTGTGGGTGATCCAGCACGGCACCTGGCGCGGGTGCTGCGCGGCCCCACCGCGCAAGTGGGCGGTGAAGCTGAACACCACGTCGCTGCGGCTGGGGTCGTCGGCCCGCACGTCGCCGGGCTGCTCTTCGCACCGGGTCCAGTCGATGGTGCGGCCGTCCAGCCGCGGCGGCGTGCCGGTTTTCAGCCGCCCCTGCGGCAGCTTCAGCTCTTTCAGGCGGGCCGACAGCGACACGGCGGGCGGGTCACCCGCGCGGCCCGCCGAGAAGTTGTTCAGGCCAATGTGGATCTTCCCGTCCAGGAAGGTCCCGGCAGTCAAGACCACCGTGCGGGCGGCAAACCGCAGGCCGGCCTGGGTCACCACGCCAGTGACGCGGTCGCCCGGCCCGGCCCCTGCGCCAGGCTCGACCGTCAGGTCGTCACAAGCCCCCTGAAACAGCCACAGGTTGGGCTGGTTCTCCAGCCGGTGGCGGATGGCGGCGCGGTACAGCACCCGGTCGGCCTGCGCGCGGGTGGCCCGCACCGCAGGCCCCTTGGACGAGTTGAGGATGCGGAACTGGATGCCCGCCTCGTCGGTGGCCGCCGCCATGGCCCCGCCCAGGGCGTCGACCTCCTTGACCAAATGGCCCTTGCCAATGCCCCCGATGCTGGGGTTGCAGCTCATCTGCCCCAGGGTCTCGATGTTGTGGGTCAGCAGCAAGGTGGCCGCACCCATGCGGGCCGCAGCCAGCGCGGCCTCGGTGCCGGCATGGCCACCACCCACCACGATCACGTCAAAGGTCTTGGGGAAGTTCATGGCGTTCTCACCCCGGTATTTTCGCGCCGATGCGCCCATCCAGGGCGTCGCACCGCAAAGCACCCCCAAGCGGCCACGGCGGGCATGCCAAAGCTGCTTACAATGCCGCAATCATCATACAAATAGAAAGGGGGCTCCCGATGCGACTTCAAGGCAAGACTGCCATGGTGACCGCTGCTGCCCAGGGCATTGGCCACGCGACCGCCCTGGCCATGGCGCGCGAGGGGGCCACGGTGTACGCCAGCGACGCCAACCCCAAGGTGATGGACGCCTTCCGCGGCGTGGCCAACGTCCACCCGGGCGTGCTCGACGTGCTGAAGGCCGACGACATCCGCGCCTATGTCAGCGCACTGCCGCAGCTTGATGTGCTGTTCAACTGTGCGGGCTGGGTGCACCAGGGGGACATCTTTGAATGCGACGAACAGGCCTGGGATTTCAGCTTCGAGCTGAACGTCAAGGCCATGTACCGCGTGACCAAGGCCGCCCTGCCCAAGCTGATCGAGGCCAAGGCCCGGGGCGGTGCGAGCATCATCAACATGAGCAGCGTGGTCAGCAGCATCAAGGGCCTGCCAAGGCGCTTTGCCTACGGCGCCAGCAAGGCGGCGGTGATTGGCCTCACCAAAAGCATTGCCTGCGACTTTGTGAAGGACGGCGTGCGCTGCAACGCGATTTGCCCCGGCACCGTGGACACGCCCTCGCTGGGCGAGCGCATCAACGCCTTTGCCGACCCGGTGCAAGCCCGCAAGGACTTCATTGCCCGCCAGCCCATGGGCCGCCTGGCCACCGCTGACGAAATTGCGCCCCTGGTGGTCTTTCTGGCCAGCAACGAGTCGCACTTTGTCACCGGCAACGCCTATTCCATTGACGGCGGCATCACCATCTGAGCCCACGCCCAACCCCACAGGAGACCTTATGAAACTCGTCCGCTACGGCAAGCCTGGCCGGGAACTGCCCGGCCTCATCGACGCAGAGGGCCAGCTGCGCGACCTGAGCGCGGTGGTGCCCGACATCGGCCCAGCCGTGCTGGCACCGGCCATGCTGAAGAAGCTGGCCCGGATCAAACCCGCCCAGTTGCCCCTCGTGAAAGGCAAGAAGCGCTTCGGCCCCTGCGTCGCAGGCGTGGGCAAGTTTGTGGCCATTGGGCTGAACTTTCGCGACCATGCTGAAGAGGCCGGCATGCCGATCCCCAAGGAACCCATCGTCTTCATGAAGAGCACCACCTGCATCGTGGGACCAGACGACGACGTGATGCTGCCCAAGGTGGACGGCAAGCAATCCACCAAGACCGACTGGGAAGTCGAGCTGGGTGTGGTGATCGGCACCCGGGCACGCCACGTCAAGAAGAAGGACGCCCTGGCCCATGTGGCGGGCTATTGCGTGGTCAACGACGTGAGCGAGCGCGAATACCAGCTCGAGCGCGGGCCCCAGTGGGACAAGGGCAAGGGCTGCGACACCTTCGGCCCCATTGGCCCGTGGCTGGTGACCACCGACGAGATCCAGCACCCGCAGAAGCTGGACATGTGGCTGGACCTCAACGGCCAGCCCATGCAGCGCGGCAGCACCAAGACCATGATCTTCGATGTGGCCACCATCATTGCCTACGTCAGCCAGTTCATGACCCTGGAGCCGGGCGACATCATCACCACCGGCACGCCGCCTGGCGTGGGCATGGGCCTCAAGAAAGATGGCAAGCCAGCACCGCGCTACGTGAAAAAAGGTGACGTGATGAGCCTGGGCATCGCCGGCCTGGGCACCCAGACGCAGAAGGTTGTGGCTTTCAAGTAACCCGCAACCGCCACCAAGCCAATGCCCTCACCCATGCTGTTCACCCCGTTTCGCAACCACACCCTTGACCTGCAGCACCGGGTGGTGATGGCACCGCTCACCCGCAACCGCGCGGGGCCGGGCTGGGTGCCCACCGCGCTGATGGCCGAGTACTACGCGCAGCGCGCCAACCCAGCCACCGGCGCCGCGCTCATCATCAGCGAGGCCACGCAGATCAGCCAACAAGGCCAGGGCTACGCTGACACACCTGGCGTCTACACACCCGAACAGGTGGCGGGCTGGCGAGCGGTGACCGACGCCGTGCACGCCAAGGGCGGGCGCATCTTCTGCCAACTGTGGCATGTGGGGCGGATCAGCCATGTCAGCCTGCAACCTGACGGCGGCGCCCCTGTGGCCCCCTCTGCCTTGCTGGCCAAGACCAAGACCTTCCTCTACGAGGGCGAGGGCGATGCACGGGTTGGCAAGTTTGCCGATGTGTCCATGCCCAGGGCCTTGCTGGCAGACGAGCTGCCCGGCATCGTGGCCGACTATGTGCACGCCGCGCGTTGCGCCATCGAGGCGGGCTTCGACGGGGTCGAGATCCACTCGGCCAACGGCTACCTGCTTGACCAGTTCCTGCGCTCGGGCAGCAACCAGCGCACCGACGAATTTGGCGGCAGCATCGAGAACCGTGCCCGCTTCCCCTTGCAGGTGCTGCGCGCCGTGGGGCAGGCGGTGGGCGCCGCGCGGCTGGCCATCCGCATCTCGCCCGTCACACCGGCCAACGACGCGGCAGATGACGCACCCCAGGCTCTGTTTGAGCACTACCTCCGCGAACTGGCCCGCGACCCGGCCACCCAGGGCATGGCCTATGTGCACGTGATCGAGGGCTCCACCGGCGGCCCAAGGGACCACACCCAGGGCCCCGGCCCCTTCGACTACTCGGCGCTGAAGGCGGCCTATCGCGATGCGGGTGGCCAGGGAGCCTGGATGCTCAACAACGGGTACACGCTGGACCTGGCGGAACAGCAGCTGGCGTCAGGCGCGGACTTGATCTGCTTTGGCAAGGCCTTCATCGCCAACCCCGACCTCACCCGCCGCCTGCGCGAGGGCGCGCCCCTCAACGAGCCGAACCGCAAAACCTTCTACGGCGGCGGCGCTGAGGGCTACACCGACTATCCAGCCCTGCCCTAGCGGGCGTTCACACGCCGAAGGGCTTGACGCCGATGAGCGCACCATGCGCCCAGAAGGCAAAAGCCAACCAGGCCAGCAGGCCCGCCACAGCCACCACCACCGTGGGCCCAGCCCGGCCCGCCGGGTACACCGTGCCCGCCGCCTTGTCGCGGCCACGCGCGGCACGGAAACTCAGCACAGCCCAGGCCAGGAAAGCGCCAAACAGCACGATGTCATGCAGCATGCCGTTGGACAGCAGATGTGCGAAGGCCCACACCTTGACCCCGAGCACCATCGGGTGCTTCAGCTTGGCCTTGATGGCGTTACCCGGCACATAGGCCGCCACAAGAAAGAGGAAGGCCACCAGGTTCAGCAGCGCCGCCGCATGTCGCATGCCCGCGGGGGGCAGCCACACCACGGTGGGGGCCTGGCGGGCTGCCGCATAGCCGTAGATGAGCACCACAAAGCCCACCAGCGACAACACCGAATACAAGCCCTTGTAGCCGTTGGCCCCCAACTTGCCCACCAGGGCATTGCGAGGGGCTTCGCCGAACACGCGTGCTGAATGAATCCCCAAGAACAGCACCAGGCCCAGGATCAACAGCATCATGTCAACACCTCCAGCAAAAATCGGTTGAGGTCCGCAATCTCCTGAGGGTGCACCGAATGCTCCATCGGGTAGTCATGCCAGTCCACCCGGTACCCCAGGGCTGCCAGGGCCGTGCGCGAGTCCAGCCCACGCTGCAGGGTGACCACCGGGTCGAATCGGCCGTGCCCAAGAAAGACCGGCGTGTGGGCATTGGCACCGCTGCGCTCGGCCGCGGTGCTGGCGGCCAGGGGCAGGTAGCCCGACAGGCCCACCAGGCCAGCCAGCCTCTCGGGGTAGCGAACACCCGTCAGCAAGGTCATTGCGCAGCCTTGCGAAAACCCCATCAGCACGGTGCGCTCTGGCGCGATGCCACGCGCCGCTTCTGCATCCAGCAACTGGTTCACCAGCGCCATGCTGCGGCGCAAGCCGGCCTCGTCTTCCTGGCCAGACCGCACCAACGGCCCGCCGGCCGAGAGTTCGGTGCCCAGGATGTCGTACCAGGCCCGCATGCGGTAACCACCATTGATGGTGACTGGCATCACCGGGGCATGGGGAAACACAAAGCGTACCGAGCCCACCGCACTGAGGTCCAGCTCTTGCGCAATGGGCACGAAGTCGTTGCCATCGGCCCCCAGGCCATGCAGCACCACGATGCTGGCCACGGGGTTGGGCCCGGTGGCCAGCTCAAGCGCTTCCAGCGTGGCTCCAGACATCCCCACCCCTCACACGTCGATGTTCGCCGCCCGCAGGGCGTTCGACTCGATGAACTCCCGCCTGGGCTCCACCTCGTCGCCCATCAGGGTGGTGAACACCCGGTCCGCCTCGATGGCGTCCTCGATCTGCACCCTCAGCAGCCGACGCACCGCCGGGTCCATGGTGGTTTCCCACAACTGCTCGGGGTTCATCTCGCCCAGGCCCTTGTAGCGCTGGCGGCTCACCGCGCCCTCCGCCTGGGCCAGCAGCCAGTTCATGGCGTCACGGAAGCTTGCAACCGCGGCTTCCTTCTGCCGTTCGCCCTCACCACGCTGCGCCCGGGCACCGGGCTCGATCAGGCCCTGGAAGGTCTCGGCCGCCTCGCGAAGGGCGGCGTGGTCGCCGCCATGCACGAAGTCGGCGGTGATGACGCTGACGCGGGTGTTGCCGTGCACCCGGCGGCTGATGGCCAGCTGGTGCTTGTCACTGCGGGCATCAAACTGCGCCGACACGCTGGCCTCGCTGCCCATGGCTGACAAGGCAGCCTGCAAGGCCTGCGCCGAGCGCTCGGCGGCCTCCAGTGTGTCCACATCCAGGGTCACGCCGCCCGGCAGCCCACTGGCAATGGCCCGCAAGGCCTCCACATCCATCCAGGCCGACAGGCGGTTCATCACCGCCTCCGCCAGCTGGTACTTGCGGGCCAGCTCGGCCAGGGCCTCGCCTTCAATGACCGGCCGTTCGCCACCGGGCCAGACCTTGGCACCGTCCAGCGCCACCTTCAACAGGAAGGCGTCCAGCTCATGCGCGTCCTTGAGGTACTGCTCGGTCTTGCCGGCCTTCACCTTGTAGAGCGGCGGCTGGGCGATGTAGATGTGCCCGCGCTCCACCAGGTCTGGCATCTGGCGGTAGAAGAAGGTCAGCAGCAGGGTGCGGATGTGGGCGCCGTCG
>CAZRRW010000045.1:13714-13992 GCA_964602505.1 uncultured Burkholderiaceae bacterium | reverse complement strand
GTGCTGACCCCCCAGAGCCCGGCTGACCGTCCACGCGCACTCGATAGGAAAAGCTACCCCGCTTTCCTGGCGGGATGGTCTGTACCCGAATCCGCAGTTGCCGTACCGTCTTGTCGGCATCGCCACCTGTCAACGGGGCAAACGACGCACCATCGCGGGAACCCAGCCATCCCGCCTGTTTCAGGGATCGCGGCACGAATGTCGTACCCGGGGGGATTGGCACGGTCATGTCGGTTCCCGTAACCGTCCGGTCGGCTGAGTTGCTGTACTGCACGTTC
>CAZRRW010000045.1:0-13704 GCA_964602505.1 uncultured Burkholderiaceae bacterium | reverse complement strand
ATCAGGTCGCCAGGGCGTTGGCTGCTCACCGGATCGAGGCGCTCAGCCCCGTCGGTCAAGACCACCACCCGTTGAATGGAGATCTGCGAGCGCAGCGCTTCGGCGGCCGACGGCCCGGGCATGGCCGCTGGCACTGCCTTGCCAGCGGCGCCAGCACCCGCTGGGGCCGGTGCGGGCGCGCGTGGCCCTGAGGTCATGGACGGCCCCATGATGCTCGGCGCAGGCGGCATGCCGACGGGCTGCCCATACACCGCTCCTGCGACACAGGCAGCAGCCAGCCCAAACATGGCCCGGACGCTCGTCCAGCTGGCAGCGCAACGGAGCACGGAGGAACGGATCATGGGTGGAACGCTCGCAGGCGGGTGGGTTTGTAGCCCAGATCGGCAAGTTTGCCGCGGCGGCCTCTGGCTGCGGTGTATGGCGCCATGGCCCGTGTCTCCAGCTTCTCGCTGCGCGTCTTGCCGCCCCGACCCGGCCCCGCCAGTACGAGACCTTTGCTCCAGGCGCATACCGCCACCAGGCTGTCGCGGTCATCCAGGTCCATCAACTTGAGACCGCGCCCGCCACCAGGCTGATGGTTGAGCTCGTCCATCGCAAAGCTGAGCAGGCGGCCAGCCGCCGAGACGCAGGCCACCTGCTGCGCGTCCGTCGACACGGCAGGTTCGCAGACGTCTTCGCCCTCCGCGAGGTTGAGAAACTGCCTGCCAGCCCGCTTCTGTGCCGTCATGTCCGCCACCTTGGCCAACAGGCCGTAGCCCCCGGTAGAGGCCAGCAGTACCATCGTCTGCGCCGACTGTGCGAGGTAGTGCCTGATCTGTGTGCCCGCCTCCAAGTCGATCAGGGTGGTGACTGGCACGCCATCACCACGCCCACCGGGCAATGCGCTGACCGCCACCGAGTAGACCCGGCCGTTGCTACCGAAGGCCAGCAGGGTGTCCACGCTGCGGCACTCAAAGGTGGCGTAGAGCGCGTCGCCCGCCTTGAAGCCGAGGCTCTGCGTATCGACCCCGTGCGTCTTCTGCACCCGCACCCAGCCTTTCTGGGAAACGATCACGGTGACGGGCTCGTCGATGACCTTCACCTCGGCCACCGAACGTCTTTCCTCCTGCACCAAGGTGCGGCGATCATCACCAAACTGCCGGGCATCGGCGTCAATTTCCTTGATGAGCAACCGCCGCAGCGAGCCCGGGTTGCCCAGGACTTCCTGTAGCCGCGTCTGCTCATCGCGCAGATCCTTGAGTTCCTGCTCGATCTTGATCGCCTCGAGCCGAGCCAATTGCCGCAGGCGAATCTCCAGGATGTCCTCGGCCTGGCGGTCACTGAGCCTGAAGCGCTCGACCAGCGCGGGTTTGGGCTCGTCCGCCTGACGAATGATCTGGATCACCTCGTCGATGTTCAGCATCACAAGCTGGCGCCCCTCCAGCACGTGGACGCGGTCCAGCACCTTGCCCAGGCGATGCTCGGTGCGGCGACGCACGGTGGCTGTACGGAAGTTGACCCATTCGGCCAGCATCTGCCGCAGGGACTTCTGCACGGGCTTGCCGTCGATGCCCACCATGGTCAGGTTCAACGGGGCGCTGGCTTCGAGGCTGGTGTGGGCCAGCAGCGCAGCGGCGAACTCCGCCTGGCTGACGGTTCGGCTGCGGGGCTCAAACACCAAGCGCACTGGCGCATCCTTGCTGCTCTCATCACGCACCGTGTCGAGCAGCGCCAACATGGCCGCTTTCAGCGAGGTCTGATCCTGGGTCAACGACTTCTTGCCAGCCTTGACCTTGGGATTGGTCAGTTCTTCAAGCTCTTCCAGGACCTTCTGCGAACTGGTGCCCGGGGGCAGCTCGGTCACCACGAGTTGCCACTGGCCACGGGCCAGATCCTCGATCTTCCACCGCGCGCGCACCTTCAGGCTGCCGCGTCCGGTGCGGTAGGCCTCGCGGATGTCGGCTGGGCTGCTGATGATCTGGCCACCGCCAGGGTAGTCGGGGGCCGGAATCAGGCCAAACAGCGCCTCATCTGGCAGTTCACTGTCCCGGATGAGGGCCACCGCCGCAGCCGCCACCTCGCGCAGGTTGTGGCTGGGCACCTCGGTCGCCAAGCCCACGGCAATGCCGCTGGCCCCATTGAGCAGCACGAAAGGCAGGCGTGCAGGCAACTGGCGTGGCTCTTCGGTCGAGCCGTCGTAGTTGGGCACGAAGTCCACCGTGCCCTGGTCGATCTCGTCCAGCAGCAGGCGGCTGATGGGGGCAAGCCGCGCCTCGGTGTAGCGCATAGCGGCGGCGCCGTCCCCGTCGCGGCTGCCGAAGTTGCCCTGACCGTCGATCAACGGGTAGCGCTGGGAGAAGTCCTGGGCCATCCGCACCAGCGCGTCATAGGCTGCGGTGTCGCCATGCGGATGGAACTTGCCGAGCACGTCGCCCACCACACGGGCGCTCTTGACCGGCTTGGCGCCACTGGGTGTGGCATAGGCCAGCCCCATGCGCTGCATCGCATAGAGGATGCGGCGCTGGACGGGCTTCTGTCCGTCGCACACATCCGGCAGGGCACGGCCCTTGACCACCGACAAAGCGTATTCGAGGTAGGCCCGCTCGGCGTACTCGGCCAGGGCGACCGCGTTGGGGTCGTCGCCGTCAGGGGCGCTGACGTCGGGGAAATCAAACAGATCGGTGGACACGGAGGTTCAGGCAAGAGGTCAGCCACAGGGGTGGCCAACAGCCTCTATTCTTGCTGAGGCTGCGCGGCGGCTGAGATCTGAAGGGGGATCAGGACTCTGGCAAAGCTCAAGGCAGATCCGCCAGGCGGGTCTGCATGTTCATCAGTCCCGCAGAATTGGCTGCGGGCGGCATGTTGGCGCGCCCCGGTATGGCGCCGCCAATCTGCATGCGCACCCGCTGCGGCGGCGCAGGGATGACCGGTACTGGCGGCTTCAGGGCCTGATACAAGGTCAGCACCGTCTGCACATAGTTCTGGGTCTCCCGGTAGGGCGGAATCTGGTTGCCGTTTCGCTGGATCGCACCCTCGCCGGCGTTGTAGGCCGCCAGCACCAGATCCAGCCGCCCCGGGAACATGCGCATCAAGTCGCGAAGGTAGCGCGTGCCAACGCTCAGGTTGGTCCTGGGATCGAACAGCTTGTCCGCCACACTGCGCGAGCCTTTGAGCAGCTTGCCATTGGCCGACACGGGCTTGTCGCCGAGAACACCGTAACGCTCACCAGTGGCAGGCATGATCTGCATGAGGCCAATGGCCCCCTTGGGCGACACCGCCCGCCGGTTGTAGCCGGACTCGGCCGCGATCACGGCCTGCACGAGCTCAAAGTCAATCCCGTGCTGCTGGGCCGCCTCGCGCATCAGGGGGCGAATGCTCTTGAACTCGCTGGACACGTCAAAGAAGGCCAGCAGGCGACTCTGGGGCGAGGTGGGTACTGCCACTTGGCGCGGCGTGTCAATGGCAGGGCCCGAGGCCCCACCCAGTGGCACGTCGGCGCTGGTGTCAAAGGGCTGGCCCGCCCGGAAGAACAGCTGATACCGCTCGTCGATACGCTCATGCGCGAAGTGGGCCACCCCGCTCGCGTCCACATAGCCCCAGACCTCCTGCGCCTGGGCGATCGGACTCACGGCAAGAAGGCCACCCAGACCAAGCCAGACAGCCAGCGCCAAACGGCACCCGGGCCCGGCAACGGTCCATGCCACGTTCACTGGGGAGCCTCCAGCGTCATGCTGCGGCGCTCTTCGAACTCATGCTGCAGCATGGACAACACCACCAGGCTTCGGTAGCCGTCGGGGGTTCTCACCGCCTCGCGCAGTCGCCCCTCCTCGACAAATCCCTCGCCGCGATAGAAGGCCTGCGCCTTGGTGTTGTTGTCCTTGACATCCAGCCACAGGCGATGAGCTGCCAGATCGTCGAAAACGATCCGCTTGACAACACGCAGCGTGGCCCGGCCCACCCCCTCGCCCTTGCGCTGGATGACCATGCGCTTGAGCTCCAGGTTTTTGTGCGGGTTGCGGCAACCGATCAGAATCACGAATCCGGTGGCCCCCATGTCTGGCCCGGTCTCGACAATGAAGTGACGAAAGTCGGGGAATCGGATGGCTGCTTCGTGCTGTGGCTTCTCCCAAGGCGTGATGAACGGCAGGTTGACCGGATCACGCTCTACCGAAACCACGTAGTCCAAGTCGCTCAGCACCGTGGGCCGAAGTCTCAGGCGCTGGGTAAACAGCCGTGCGCCGCTGTCGTCTCGCATCGCGGTCACACATCCACCTCGACCGCGTCGCCCAGGCGCTCCATCAGTTCGCGGCGCGCAGCGGCCTCGCCTTTGCCCATCAGCCGGTTGAAGCTGTCCGAGGTCTGGGCCGCACCGATAGGCCCAAGACGCACCAGGCTCAGGCGTCGCGTCTCGGGGTTGAGAGTCGTTTCCCAAAGCTGGGACGCGTTCATCTCGCCCAGCCCCTTGAACCGGCTGATGGCCCAACTGCCCTCTCGTGCACCTTCCTTGCGCAGCTTGTCAAGAACGGCGTGCAGTTCCCCTTCGTCCAGTGCATACAGCTTCGCCGCAGGCTTCTTGCCCCGGGCCGGTGCGTCAACCCGAAACAGCGGTGGGCGGGCAATGAACACGTGTCCACGCTCGATGAGCTGCGGAAAATGCCGGAAGAACAAGGTCAGCAGAAGCACCTGGATGTGTGAACCATCGACATCGGCGTCGCTCAGGATGCACACCTTGCCGTAACGCAACCCAGACAGGTCCAGCTCGTCGGCTGGTCCATGAGGGTCTACTCCGATGGCCACCGAGATGTCATGGATCTCTGTGTTCTTGAACAGCAGATCGCGATCGACCTCCCAGGCGTTCAGCACCTTGCCGCGCAAGGGCAGGATGGCCTGGGTCTCCTTGTCACGCCCCATCTTGGCACTTCCGCCAGCCGAATCGCCCTCGACCAGAAACACCTCGTTGAGCGACAAGTCACGACTCTCGCAATCGGTCAGCTTACCCGGCAGAACGGCGACACCGGAGGCCTTGCGCTTCTCGACCTTCTGGCCTGCCCGCTGACGCGCCTGAGCCTGACTGATCACCAGTTCGGAGCTTCCTGCCCTGGTCGACATGCTGGTTCAGCCACAGTTCCAGGCTCGGTTTGACGTAGGTCGAGACCAGCCGAAGGGCATCGCGCGAGTTGAGCCTCTCCTTGATCTGGCCCTGAAACTGGGGATCCAACACCTTGGCCGACAACACGTACGAGGCACGAGAGAACACGTCCTCGGGCATCAGCTTGACGCCCTTGGGCATCAGCGCATGCATCTCGATGAAGCCGCGAACGGCCTGGAAGAGCCCGTCCTTCAGGCCACTGTCATGAGTCCCGCCAGCGGTGGTCGGGATCAGGTTGACGTAGCTTTCGCGCAATGGTGCGCCATCTTGTGTGAAGGCCACACACCAGGCTGCCCCCTCCCCTTCGGCAAAGGTGTCGCTCTCCGAGGCGCCGGCATGACCTTCCCCCTCAAGCAAACTAATCAGCGGCTCCGCAGGCAGGTTCTGGGCCAGATAGTCACGAAGACCACCCTTGTAGAGCCAGGTCTGTGTCTCGGCCTCCTTGCCACTGGGCTTCTCCACATTCAGCGTGACGCTGACCCCAGGCATCAGGACGGCCTTGCTGCGCAGCAGATGTACCAGCTCGCCCCGCGGGAGCTCCGCAGAGTCAAAGTACCCCGGATCCGGCCAGACACGAACGCTGGTGCCCTGCTTTCGCTCGGCAGCCTGTGCCTTGCGCAGATGGAGTTTCTCGATGACCTCCCCGCCACCGAACGCGAGCGTGGCCACCTGACCGTCGCGCCAGACGCTGACCTGCAGGCGTCTGGACAGCGCATTGGTCACGCTCACACCCACCCCGTGCAACCCGCCAGCGAAGCTGTAGGCGCCACCAACACCCTTGTCGAACTTGCCCCCGGCATGCAGACGGGTGAAGACGATCTCGATGACAGGCACTCCCTCCTCCGGGTGCAGCCCGTACGGAATGCCGCGGCCATCGTCATCCACACTGACCGAACCATCGGCATGCAAGGTCACCGAGATGCGCCTGCCGTGTCCGGCGAGGGCTTCGTCTGCTGCGTTGTCGATGACCTCCTGCACGATGTGCAAGGGGTTGTCGGTACGGGTATACATGCCCGGGCGCTGCCGCACAGGCTCCAGGCCCTTGAGTACGCGGATTGAGGCCTCGCTGTAGCCTGGCGCAACTGACTTGTGTTTCAGGTCGGTGGGCATAGGCCGCGAATTCTAGGAACGTGGGTGGCGGCAAGGGCCCGGATCCATGGCTAACATCCGGTGATGTCTGTTCCGACCCACACCCGTCCGCTCTCCATGCAGCAGATCCTGCTGTGCGGGGCCATGGTGGTGACCCTGTCGATGGGCATCCGACATGGGTTCGGCCTCTGGCTGCAACCCGTGACCCAGGCTTACGGCTGGACGCGCGAAACCTATGCGTTTGCCATCGCCATCCAGAACCTGGCATGGGGAGTGTTTGGCGTCTTCGCCGGTATGGCCGCAGACCGGTTTGGCGCCTTCCGCGTGCTGGTGGTGGGCGCCTTGCTGTACGCGGGCGGCCTTGCCGGCATGGCGCTGGCTTCGCATCCGCTGCTGTTCACCCTGTTCGCCGGGGTCATGATGGGGGCTGCTCAGGCCGGGACAACCTACGCCGTGGTCTATGGGGTCATCGGCCGCAACATTTCGCCTGACAAGCGCTCGTGGGCGATGGGCATCACCGCAGCAGCAGGGTCGTTCGGCCAGTTCCTGATGGTGCCGGTGGAGGGCTGGCTGATCGCCCACTTTGGCTGGCAGGAGGCCTTGCTCGTGCTGGCCGCCATGGCGCTGGTGATCGCGCCGCTCGCCCTGGGGCTTCGGGAGTCAGCCTTCTCCAGTGGGACACCACCACGGCGCGACCAGACCATCCACCAGGCTCTCAAGGAGGCCTTCGGCTATCGGAGCTTCCAGCTCCTGATGGCGGGCTACTTCGTGTGCGGATTTCAGGTGGTATTCATTGGCGTGCACATGCCCAGCTACCTCAAGGACAACGGCCTGGCGCCCCAGGTGGCTGCCACAGCGCTGGCCTTGATCGGCTTGTTCAATGTCGTCGGCACCTACGCTGCTGGCGCTCTGGGCCAGCGCATGCCCAAAACCTGGATCCTGTCATTCATCTACTTTGCAAGGGCAGTCGCGATCGCCCTGTTTCTGTGGGCTCCCTTGACGCCCATGAGCGTCTACATCTTCTCAAGCGTGATGGGCTTTCTCTGGCTGTCCACCGTACCACCCACAAACGCGGTGGTCGCCCAGATATTCGGTGTTCAGCACCTGTCCATGCTGAGCGGCTTCGTGTTCTTCAGCCATCAGGTAGGGTCGTTCATGGGCGTGTGGCTTGGCGGAAAGCTCTACGACCAGACTGGCAGCTACGATCTGGTCTGGTACATCGCCATTGCCCTGGGTGTCTTTGCAGCCTTGGCCAACCTGCCCGTGAGAGAGACCGCCATCATGCGCCCCACCAGGCCGGCAGCGGCCTGAGGTGCAGTCCGGCGTGACGCCACAACCATGATCCATCGAGCGGTGCTCTGGTACGGCGCGGCCTTGCTGGCCTGCGCCGTGACCTTCACCCTCTATCTGAACCCGCATTTCGCGCTGGAGCTCGCGACGCGAGTCTGGGCCTGTTTCTGAGCACATGAGGATCTGGCTGATCACCGGCGCGTCGGACGGCATCGGCGCGGAACTGGCCCGTCAAGTGGCGGCCCGCCACGGGCCACAGGTGGGGGTCGTGCTGGCTGCCCGTCAACTTGAGGGGCTGGAGTCGGTGGCAAGCCACTGCCGGGCAAGCGGCGCGGCGGCATGGGTGGTGCCGACCGATGTTTCCGTGCAGTCGCAGTGCGAGGCCCTGGTAGATCAGACTCTAGCTAAAGCAGGCCGGCTTGACGTGCTGGTCAATAACGCTGGAGTCTCAGGACATGCCCAGTTAGGCGATGTGGTGGACATGGCGTGGTATGAGGAGATGATGCGGATCAACTTCTGGGGCAGTGCCTGGGTCACTCACCGGGCTCTGCCGCATGTGAAAGCAAGTCGCGGGCAGATCTGCGCCGTCTCCAGCCTGGCTGGCCTGGTGGGCGTGCCGGGCCGCACAGCGTACTGCGCCAGCAAGTGGGCCCAGACCGGTTTCTTCGAGGCGCTCAGGGTCGAGTTGCGGTCAGCAGGCGTGGATGTGACCGTCGCCTATCCAGGTGTGGTCGACACCCGAATCCGCTATCGCGGCTACGACGCCAGCGGGCGGCCAGCAGGCAAGAGCGGCTTGGACGAGCGCGGCGCCATGCCAGTGGACGAATGCGCGCAACTGATTCTTGAGGGAATCCAGCGCCGTCGGCGCGATGTCGTGATGACCTCCAAAGGCAAGCTTGGCCGCTGGCTCAAGCTGCTGGCACCCGACGTGGTGGATCGGTTGGCCGAGGCTGCCCTGAAAAAGCCCGGATCGTCTTGAGCCGCTGCCCGGGGACAGCTTGTACGGCATGGCAAGGCCGGACTGTGCACCAACGAAGCCACAGGCCCGGCTCGGCATCACGCCTCGCAAGACATCGCATCAATCGCCATCCGCACTCCGATAAACTTACACTTTTCCTGCCGTTTCATGAACCTCATAGGGAGCACCGTTGCGCTGGTCACGCCGTTCAACGCTGATGGCAGCGTGGACTATGGCTGCCTGCGGGCATTGATTGACTGGCACATCGCAGAAGGCACGCACGTGATCGGCGTGGTGGGCACCACTGGAGAGTCACCCACGGTCACCCACGCCGAGCAGTTGGAGATCATTCGTGTGGCGGTCGAACAGGCCAAGGGACGGGTGACGGTGATGGCTGGAGCAGGCAGCAACTCGACCACCGAGGCGATTGCGGCCCAGAAGTATTCCAAGCAGGCTGGGGCCGACTGCACCCTGCAGGTGGTGCCCTACTACAACCGTCCCACCCAGGCCGGCATGCTGGCCCACTTCCGTGCAGTGGCCGATGCCTGCGACATCCCAACCGTGCTGTACAACGTGCCCGGCCGCACGGTGGCAGACATGGCCATCGACACCGTGCTGAGCCTGGCCGAGCATCCGAATATCGTCGGCATCAAGGAAGCCAGCGGCAACCTGGACCGCGCAGCCTGGCTGATCAAGCGTGCGCCCAAGGGGTTTGCCGTTTTGTCCGGTGACGACCCAACCGCCACCTCGCTCATGCTGATGGGCGGCCAGGGGAATGTGAGTGTGACCGCCAACGTGGCACCGCGCCTCATGAGCGAGCTGTGCACCGCGGCCATCGCCGGTGATGCCAAACGCGCGGCTGCATTGCACCTGAAGGCGCTGGCCCTGCACCGGGAATTGTTCGTGGAGCCGAACCCGGTGCCGGTGAAATGGGCTCTGTCTCGCATGGGCAAATGCGGCCCGGACCTGCGCCTGCCGCTAGTGCCCCTGTCGGTCGACTACCACGCCCGCGTCGAATCGGCACTGGCCGAGGCCGACTGTCTTTGAACGTTTCTTGAGATTGTCTTTACGGAGCAAGTCGCCGTGATCGCTTTGTTTCAACGCCCTGCTGATGCCGCCCGGCTGAGGTGGGTCGCCATAAGTTCCGCCGTCTTGCTGAGCGGGTGCTCCACCCTGACCCAATGGGCCCAGGGCGATCGCATCGACTATCGCAGCGCGCAGCAGGTCAACCAGCTTGAGGTGCCCCCCGATCTAACGCAACTCAGCCGCGATCCCCGGTTTCAGATGCCAGGCCGCGGCCCGGTCACTGCAGCAGCGTTTC
Organism: uncultured Burkholderiaceae bacterium; assembly: GCA_964602505.1. Taxonomy (GTDB): domain Bacteria; phylum Pseudomonadota; class Gammaproteobacteria; order Burkholderiales; family Burkholderiaceae_C; genus CAZRRW01. The sequence goes on along the minus strand of CAZRRW010000045.1, from coordinate 3,918 downwards.
AGGCTGGTCAACGCAGCAGCGCCACGGCGGCACCTGTGGCGCTGCAGAACATCGGCAATGTTCGGCTTGAGCGCGCGGGCTCCCAGCGCTGGCTGGTAGTGCAGCGCCCGCCGGAACAGTTGTGGCAGGCCATTCGCGACTTCTGGCAGGAAAACGGCTTCGTGCTGACTACTGACAGCAGTGAAACCGGCATCATGGAAACAGACTGGGCGGAAAACCGCGCCAAGATCCCGCAGGATTTCATTCGCAACACCTTGGGGCGTCTGATCGACCAAGCCTACGACACGGGTGAACGGGACCGCTTCCGTACCCGCTTGGAGCGGACGGCCGGCGGCACTGAAATCTACGTCTCGCACCGAGGCATGGTGGAAGTGGTCCGCAACAACCAGGCGGGTTCAAACCAGACGGTCTGGCAGCCCAAGCCACCAGATCCAGAGCTCGAGGCCGACATGCTGGCCCGCCTGATGGTCAAGCTGGGCGTCCAAGAACAGCAGGCCCGGGCAGTGGTCGCCTCGGCCCCCGCCACAGCACGCGCACGTGCGGTCACCGCCAACGGCGTGCAGACCGTCCAGCTCGACGAGGACTTTGACCGCGCATGGCGTCGTGTCGGCTTGGCCCTTGACCGGACTGGCTTCACGGTGGAAGACCGTGACCGCTCTCAAGGCGTCTACTTCGTGCGCTACATCGAACCCAACAGCCAGCGCACCACAGAACCGGGCTTCTTTGGCCGCCTGTTTGGCCGTACGGCAGACACCAGTGGCGCCGCCCAGCGCTACCGTATCGCCATCCGTTCGCAGGGCGCGCAAACCACGGTATCTGTGCTCAACCAGCAAGGCACGCCAGAGACAGGGGCTTCTGCTCAACGCATCGTGACCGTGCTGGTCGACGAATTGAAGTAGCCCCGCTCGGGCATGCGTTTTCGCAGCCTGGGCAGCGGCAGCTCCGGTAACGCCACCCTGGTCGAATCGACCTCCGGAGGCGCTGGCACCACGCGGGTGCTGGTGGATTGCGGGTTTGGCCTCCGTGAAATGGAGACCCGCCTGCAACGCGCCGGGTTGATACCTGCCGATGTGGACCTGATCTTCGTCACCCACGAACACGGTGACCACATCGGTAGCGCCCTGTCGTTTGCCAAACGACACGGCACCCGACTGGCCATGAGCCAAGGCACCTGGCGTGCCGTGGCTTCGGATGCAGATGCATCAGGCCACACGGTGGCACGAGATGGTGAGTGCTTTCGGGTGGGCAAGCTTGCACTGGCACCGTTCACAGTGCCGCATGATGCCCGCGAGCCTCTACAGCTTCGAATCAGCGAAGACCAGTTAAGTCTGGGTCTACTGACCGACACCGGTTGCGAGACCCCCCATGTCGTCGCGAGCCTTCAGGACTGCGACGCGCTCCTGCTGGAGTGCAATCACGACGAAACCCTGCTGGCAACTGGCCCCTACCCGCCTGCACTCAAGCAGCGAGTCGGTGGTCGGCTCGGCCATCTGGCCAACCAGCAGGCCGCCAGCATCTTGGCTCAGTGTGCACACCCGAGGCTGCGATATGTGGTGGCTGCACACCTGAGCGAGCAGAACAACACGCCGGAACTGGCCCGTACGGCCATCCAGGAGGCCCTGGCGCTGCGGCAGGTCAACACTTGCGCCGTCCTCACGGCCAGCCAGTCCTGCGGAACCGACTGGATCTCGCTCTGAATTCCGGGTATCACGGGCACACCGGTGCGCCTGGAACACTTCGGGCAGACACAAAAAAGCCACCCGAAGGTGGCTTTCTTGCGGAACGATGAAGAAATTACTTCTTCGCAGCGTCCTTGGCGGCGTCAGCAGCCTTGCCGGCAGCGTCCTTGGCGGCGTCAGCAGCCTTGCCGGCAGCGTCCTTGGCAGCGTCGGCAGCAGCACCTGCGGCAGCCTTGGCGGCGTCAGCGGCAGCACCAGCAGCGGCGCCCGAAGCGGGGGCGGCGGCGGCGTCAGCAGCGGGGGCCGGAGCAGGAGCCGGAGCAGGAGCCGGAGCAGCGGCGGGGGCCGGAGCAGGAGCGGGAGCTTCGGTCTTGCCGCAAGCAGCCAGACCAGCAACGGCGATCATCGACGCCAGCAGGAGCGATTTTTTCATCTTGGATCCTTGAGAGGGTTAACAACAAATTACCGGTAATGCCGAATTCGAACTGCTTCAAATCAGCGGAGCGTGCCGACCGAAGTCACCACGCCCGAGCCGCAAAACCCTAGAAATTTTGGACTCAGCCTGAGAGTATAGACTGTGCAATTGTCCTGTCTGAGCCTGCGGGCATGGGCCCTACAGGCCCAGGGTATAGACTGGCCAACCCGCCACCGAACGTGCGGACCAGTCCTTGACGGCCTCCTCCGCGTATGCCAACGCGGGCGCATCGCGCTTGACATGGCCTCGGTGTCGCACCGGGTCAAGGCGGTGCAGAACCGCATGCTGGCGCAGCAGCAACATTCCGGGCAACTCATGCGCCTGCAGGTCGGGCAGCTCGCGGCATTCAACAATGTGGCTCCAGGTGCGCCGCCAGGCCACGAACCTCGGTGCCTGAGCCTCCAACCGGGCAAAACCCAGGGCCATGATCACCAGCCGCCGGTGCTGCGCAGCCCAGCGGGTCAAATGAGCCATCACGTCGCGCTCGCCCAGCGGCCAGTCCGCAAAGTCGGCATCGCACCAGACCATCTCCCGTACCCCTGGCTTTGCGTCGCTGCCCGCTTCTTCCAGCAGGCTGGCCACGGCCTGCCGAAAACCCGTGCGCGAGTCGAAGGCGGGCGGGCCAGCGGGCTCAACCGACATGAGCCCACCCCGCTTGCACCCAGCCCTTGACCATCTCACGTGAGTCGACCGACAAGCGCCGCAGCGCACCGGGTGGCAGCTCGCGCTGATTGGCCAACTGCTGCAGGCAGGCGGCATCATGCTCCACCATCGAGGCCCACTCAACGGACTCTCCGTTAATGAACAGGTGCTTTGGGTCATACAGCACCCGGCTGCGCGGGTCGAGCCGCAGGCCGTCGGTGGGCCACACCAGGTCCGGCGCATCCGGCGCGTGGAACCACACCGAGTCTGGCGGCTCGCTCAGGTACTCGCCCAGGGCCTTGTCCACCATCGACACCTCGCTCAAGGCCTCACGCACCCAGCCGCGAGCCGCACGCGCCAGCGCCGCGGGCAAGGCCGCCGGCTCGGGCGTGGCCGCCTGGTTTGGATCGGCGTACAGGGTGGCTGCATCGGGCACGCTGGCTGAATCGGCCATGCGCACCAGCAGCTCGCGCACCAGCTCGCCTCGGGCCGGAGCACGAAAGCCGATCGAGCAGGTCATGCACTCGTCCAGCGCCACGCCGTCGTGCGCCCACTTCGGCGGCAGGTAGAGCATGTCACCTGGCTCCAGCACCCAGGTCTGCTCAGGCTTGAAGTGCTTCAGCACCTTCAGCGGCAGTCCCGGGCGCAGGGTCAGATCGTCCTGTCGGCCAATGCGCCACTCGCGCCGCCCGTGCACCTGCAACAGAAACACGTCATAGCTGTCAAAGTGCGGCCCCACGCCCCCCCCAGGGCTGGCGTAGGACACCATCACATCGTCCAGGCGTGCCGCTGGAATGAAGGCAAAGCGCTGCATCAGCGCGTGCATGGACGGGAGATGGCGGTCGGTGCCCTGCACCAGCAACGTCCAGCCTCGCTGCGTCAGAGGCGGCAGCGCTCGGCGCCGGAAGGGCCCCTGCCGGACCGTCCAAGCCCCAGCATGTCCACGCCCTTCACGCACGATCAGGCGCGACGGCGCGTCCTCCAGGCCGGCCAGCCCAAACAGCTCGGTGCGCGAGATGGGCGACCGCCTCAAGCCCGGCCACGCGCCGCGCACCAGCAAAGGGGCCTTCTGCCAATGTCGGCGCATGAACTGGGCTGGGCTCACGCCGCCCAGCAGCGGCG
>CAZRRW010000044.1:947-14044 GCA_964602505.1 uncultured Burkholderiaceae bacterium | reverse complement strand
GCCGTCCTGGGTGGAAGTGCGGGACACGGCCGGCACAGTGGTGTACACGGGCACCGTGGTGCCGGGAGTCCCCGTCGGCGTTGAGCTGAAGGCGAGCGGTCAGCTCGTCGTGGGCAACGCTGCGTCAACCGATGTGATCTGGCGGGGCCGGCAACTGGACCTTGCCAGCGCTGCCCGGGACAACGTGGCCAGAGTTGAACTGAAGTGACATCCATGACCGACGTGCATGGCTGGGGCTCCGTGCCCCTGGCAGCCCCTAAGCCGCGGCGCAGCCTGCAAGCCACAGTGTCCTGGGGCTCGCGTGTGGTGACCGTGGGCGGTGACGCGCCCATTCGTGTGCAGTCCATGACCAACACGGACACTGCAGACGTCATTGGCACAGCCATTCAGGTGAAAGAGCTGGCACTTGCTGGCAGCGAAAAGGTGCGTATCACCGTCAACAATGACGAGGCAGCCAAAGCCGTGCCGCACATACGCGAGCAGCTGGACCGCATGGGGATTGATGTGCCCTTGATTGGTGACTTCCACTTCAATGGACACCTGCTGCTGACCAAGTACCCAGGCTGCGCAGAAGCGCTTAGCAAGTACCGCATCAATCCAGGCAACGTGGGAAAGGGTGAGAAGAAGGACCGCCAGTTTGGGCAGATGATCGAGGCGGCCATCCGGTGGGACAAGCCAGTACGCATTGGCGTGAACTGGGGCAGCCTTGACCAGGAGCTGCTGGCCATGCTGATGGACGAGAACGCGGCACGTGCCGCGCCCTGGGATGCCAAGCAGGTGATGGTGCAGGCTTTGGTGCAGTCGGCGCTAGGTTCAGCCGAAATGGCCGAGCGCATGGGCATGCGGCGCGAGCAGATCATCCTCAGCTGCAAAGTGTCGGGTGTGCAGGATCTGATCACCGTGTACAGGGCCCTTGCTTCCCGCACGGACCATGCCCTTCACCTGGGCTTGACCGAGGCTGGCATGGGTACGAAGGGAACCGTGGCCTCGGCCGCTGCCCTGTCGGTGCTGTTGCAGGAGGGCATTGGCGACACGATTCGGGTTTCGCTGACGCCCCAGCCGGGTGAGGCGCGTACTCAAGAGGCGGTGGTAGCCCTGGAGATTCTTCAGGCCCTGGGATTGCGGGCTTTCGTGCCGAGCGTGACGGCCTGTCCGGGTTGCGGACGAACCACAAGCACCGTCTTTCAGGATCTGGCCAAGCAGATCGACGACTATCTGCGGGCACAGATGCCAGTCTGGAAGACGCGTTACCCGGGCGTGGAGACCATGAAGGTGGCGGTCATGGGCTGCGTGGTCAACGGCCCAGGCGAAAGCAAGCACGCTGACATTGGCATCAGCCTGCCTGGCACGGGTGAACTGCCCGCCGCGCCGGTTTACATCGACGGCGAGAAACGCGTCACCCTGCGTGGTGAGCGCATTGCCGAAGAGTTTTTCGACATCGTCAATACCTACATCGACAAGCGCTATGGGGCGGACTCTGCGTCCACCCAATCGGGGCCCGGCGCGCATCCTGTGGCGGCCTGAGCCGCCTTCCAAACATGGCTGAGAAACTGAGCTCCGTAAAGGGCATGCCGGACGTGCTGCCTCCGGCATCTGCGGATTGGGAGTGGCTCGAGGGCAAAGTGCGTGCCTTGATGGCGCGGTACGGCTATGCGAGTATCCGCACGCCTATCGTGGAGTACACGCCCTTGTTCGTGCGTGGGCTCGGTGAAGTCACCGACATTGTCGAAAAAGAGATGTACTCCTGGGTGGATGCACTCAACGGCGAGCAGTTGAGCCTGCGCCCAGAGAACACGGCTGGAGTAGTTCGAGCGGTGGTTGAGCACTCGATGCTCCATGATGGTGGCAAGCGTCTTTGGTACCAGGGGCCAATGTTCCGCCACGAGCGGCCGCAGCGTGGAAGGTATCGTCAGTTTCACCAGATTGGCGCCGAGGCCTTGGGGTTTGCCGGGCCGGACGTTGACGCCGAGCTGATCCTGATGGCCAGAGCCCTATGGCACGACCTAGGCCTCGTGGATGTCAAGCTGGAGATCAACAGCCTGGGACAGGCCGCTGAGCGTCAAGCCCACCGGGAAGCCCTGGTTGCGTACTTTGAGGCGCATCGTGAGGCTTTGGATGCCGACAGCCAGCGTCGATTGCACGCCAATCCCTTGCGCATCCTGGACAGCAAGAACCCGGCGATGCAAGGTTTGATCGACGACGCGCCCAAGCTGCTCAGCTTCCTCGGGCCGGAGTCGCGGGCCCACTTTGAAGGGGTGACGGCGGTGCTGGATGCAGTTGGTCAGCCCTACGAGGTGAACCCACGCCTGGTGCGCGGCATGGATTACTACAACCTGACGGTGTTTGAGTGGACCACCACTCGGCTTGGGTCTCAGGGTACCGTTTGCGGTGGCGGCCGGTATGACGGCTTGGTCGGCATGTTTGGCGCCAAGCCTGCCCCGGCCGTTGGATGGGCGCTGGGTGTGGAGCGGGTGCTGGAGTTGCTGCGTGAAGGCGGTCTCGTGCCTCAGGCACAGACCCCCACTGTGTATGCCGTGGTGCCCGATGCCACCGCGTTGCGTGCTGCGCAGGTGCTGGGTGATGCGCTGCGCAGGCAAGGTGTCTCCGTACTAATGAACGCGGGCGGCGGCAGCGTCAAGACTCAGATGAAGCGGGCGGACCAGTCTGGTGCCCGCTTTGCACTTATTTTTGGCGAAGGCGAGCTTGCAGCCGGCTTGGTGGCAGTGAAGCCACTGCGTCAAGTGGGTGCGGAGCAGGGGACATGGGCGATCGCTGACGCCGGTGGACTGGCTGCGCACCTCTTGAGCCCGTAGTGGATCCCAAGCCCTGTCCGATGGATGCGGGCGTGATCCCAGGTGTACCTACAATCCAATGGTTTCGCCGCAATGCTTGTGAGCTTGCGAAGATCCGTCCGAAGCCCGCTATGACGGGCATTGAAGCGTCGTTTGAATGGCCACATCCCTCAATCTTGAAGAGCAGGAACAGCTTGACCAAGTCAAGCATTTCTGGGCTCGTTATGGCAACCTGATCACCTGGGCACTCATTGCGGTGTTTGGCTCGGTGGCTGCGTACAACGGCTACACCTTCTGGCAAAAGCGGCAGGCAGTGCAGGCGGCCGCTATGTACGACGAGGTGTCGCGTATCGCTGTTAGTGGCGACGCCACCAAGATGCAGCGGGCGTTTTCAGACCTCAAGGACCGTTTCGGTGGTACGGCCTTTGGACAACAGGGGGGGCTGCTGGCCGCCAAGACCTTTGCCATGGCAGGCCAGATGGATCAGGCAACCGCCGCGCTGAGCTGGGTCGCAGACAACGCTCTTGAGCCGGAGTACCGAGCCATTGCACGGCTGCGCTGGGCGGCCGCGCTGGCCGACGTCCAGAAGCCAGACGAGGCTCTGAAGGTTCTTGACTGGGGATTTCCGGCTGAGTTTGCAGGCTTGGTCGCTGACCGCAGAGGAGATCTGCTGTTGCTGAAAGGGCAGCGAGATGCCGCCCGGCTTGAGTATGAGAAGGCTTACCGGTTGACCGACGACAAGTTGGACTATCGACGCATCGTTGAAGTCAAGCTCAATGCGCTGGGCGTTGACGCCAACGGCCTTTCGGACGCCAAGGCAGCCGCTGCTGGCGACGCCAAACCATGAGAACCCAGGTCGAGTGGCCTCGCTCTGACATGGGTGTACGCCTCCTTGGAAACCTCTGGCGGATTGCCGCGCTTCTGGCGTTGGGGGCAGGGCTGTCGGCCTGCGGAAGCTTCAACCCGTTCGGCACAGCACCCACGCGGCCTCAGCCCGCAGAACTGACTCCCGTGACTTCACTGTTGTCGACACGTTTGGCGTGGACGGCGCGGATTGGTGAAATCCAGTTCCCAATGATCCCCACGATGGCTGGCGACAGCCTGTTCGTGGCAGGCGGCCCGGAGGGCACTGTGGTGGCGATTGACCCGGCCTCCGGGCGCGAGCGCTGGCGGCACGCGGCGGGCTCCCGTCTGACTGCGGGGGTTGGCAGCGATGGGCGGAGCGCAGCCGTGGTGACGGAGGGCAATGACCTCGTGGTGTCGCAGGATGGCCGTGAGCTTTGGCGGCTGCGGATGAGCGCCCAGGTCATCACGCCGCCCCTGGTCGCGGGTGGTCGCGTGTTTGTCCAAGTCGCTGATCGGACGGTGGTGGCCTTGGATGGTGCAACGGGCCGTCGCTTGTGGACGCAGCAGCGCCCTGGCGACGCCTTGGTACTGAAGCAGTCGGGAGTGTTGACTGCAGTGGGCGACACGCTGGTGGTGGGTTTTGGAGGCCGCCTGGTCGGCCTTAACCCGACGAATGGTCAAACCCGCTGGGATGTTCCGGTCGTCACTTCGCGCGGCACCAACGAGTTGGAGCGACTGGTTGACCTGGTTGGCCGACCAGCCCGGTTTGGGGACGCGCTGTGTGTCCGTTCGTACCAGATGGCCATTGGCTGTGTTCGAACAGAGCGCCCCGGCGTGGCCTGGACCAAGACAGCAAGCGGATCTCACGGTGTTGCAGTGGATGAGCGATTTGTGTTCGCCACCGAAGGCAACGGTCGGGTGCTGGCATTCCGCCGTGACGATGGCGAGCAGGTGTGGAGCACAGACCGGTTTGCCCATCGCGGCCTTTCCGCACCGCTTTCGTTGGGCCGTTCGGTGGTGTTTGGCGATTTTCAGGGGTTCGTGCACGTCCTCGCACGAGAGGACGGCAGCGTACTGTCACGTCTCGCGACGGACGGATCACCAGTCGCCGCGCCTCCCGTGCTAGCGGGCTCTACGCTCGTGATCGTCACCCGCAATGGGTCGGTGTTCGGTTTCCAGCCCGACTAAGGCTGGAATCCGGATTGAAGCCCGTCATCGCCCTGGTCGGTCGCCCCAATGTGGGCAAATCCACGCTGTTCAATCGGTTGACCAAGACCCGTGACGCCATCGTGGCGGACTTTGCCGGACTCACCCGGGATCGTCACTACGGCGATGGTCATCACGGGCGGTTCGAATACATCGTGGTGGACACCGGTGGCTTTGAGCCAGTCTCTGGAGAGGGCGTTGTGCGCGAGATGGCGAAGCAGACGCGGCTGGCGATTGACGAGGCTGACGTAGTGCTGTTCGTGGTGGATGCGCGCGCCGGTTGCACGGGTCAGGATCATGACATTGCCGCGTTTCTCCGCCCGCTTGGCAAGGCCGTGATGCTCGTTGCGAACAAGGCGGAGGGCATGACGGATGGCTCACGTACCGCCGAGTTTTTTGAGTTGGGATTAGGTGAACCGATCCCTGTGTCGGCCGCGCACGGACAGGGAATTCGTACCTTGGTAGAGCGCGCCTTACAGACCGCTGACTGTACGCCAGGGCAGGACGGATCTGAGGTCGAAGAGGGTTCGGAAATGTCGTCTGAGGACGTGCCGACGCTGCGGCTTGCTGTGGCGGGCCGCCCCAATGTGGGCAAGTCCACGTTGATCAATGCCTGGCTGGGCGAGGAGCGGCTGGTGTCGTTTGACATGCCCGGCACGACCCGCGATGCCATTCATGTCCCCTTAGAGAGAGACGGACGCAAGTTCGAGCTGATTGACACTGCAGGGCTGCGACGAAGAGGTCGGGTGTTCGAAGCGGTTGAGAAGTTCAGCGTGGTCAAGACCTTGCAGGCGATTTCACAGGCCAATGTCGTGCTTCTGCTGCTGGATGCGACACAGGGCGTCACTGACCAGGATGCGCACATTGCGGGCTACATCATGGAAAGCGGGCGGGCTCTCGTGGTCGCCGTGAACAAGTGGGATGCGGTCGATGCATACACCCGGGAACTCACCCTGCGCGCCATGGAGCAGCGACTACCGTTTTTGAAGTTCGCCTCCTGGCATCAGGTGTCAGCCCGGAAGCGGCAGGGGCTTGCCCCCGTCTGGAAGTCCCTGCTTGGGGCTCATGCCGCTGCCTTTCGAAAATTGTCCACTCCCAAGCTGACCCGCGTGCTTGCTGATGCGGTAACCCATCAAGCCCCAGCTCGTGCGGGCGCAGGCATTCGCCCCAAGCTTCGCTATGCCCACCAGGGTGGGCAGAACCCCCCGGTCATCGTGATTCATGGCAACGCACTGCAGCATGTCAGTGGCAGCTACCAGCGGTATCTCGAGGGGCGCTTCAGGCAGGCGTTTGACTTGACCGGCACTCCTTTGCGGATTGAGTTCAAGTCGTCACGGAACCCTTTCTCGGAATGAGGGTCTGACGAGTTCAGGGGAAACCCTGATCTGTGCTAGGCTTACTTGAACACGGTGCCGTATATGGTGCTACGAAAAGAAAGAACTGTCATGAGCAACAAAGGGCAATTGCTACAAGACCCGTTCCTGAACCAGCTGCGAAAGGAACATATTCCAGTCTCGATCTATCTGGTCAACGGCATCAAGTTGCAGGGGCAGATCGAGTCGTTTGACCAGTACGTGGTGCTGTTGCGGAACACGGTGACCCAGATGGTTTACAAGCACGCCATTTCCACCGTGGTGCCTGGTCGTGCGGTCTCTCTTCACGTCCAGGATGAGCCCGAAGCGTCAGGCACCTGATTGTGTATCTGTGGCCCGTCAGGGTGAGACGGATGACCGAGGGGCCGTGCCTGTATCGACGGTCTTCGTGGCGTGACATTGGTTTTGACTGCTGAGTTGGGCGTTGTTGTGCCGCGTGCGTTGCTCGTTTCGGTTCGATTCGGTCGGGATGCACACATAGACCCAGACCTCCAAGAACTGGCCGCGCTGGCGCGAACCGCTGGGCTGGAGCCGGGTAGCCGCTTGGTACTGCGGCGACGCGCCCCGGATCCCGGTCTCTTTGTGGGGAGTGGCAAGGTCTCCGAGTTGAAGACACTGCTAGCGGCTGAGCATGCGGTCATGGTGGTATTTGATCAGGCCCTTGGCGCCGCGCAGCAGCGCAACCTGTCGCGATCGCTGGGGGTGGAGGTCGTCGACCGAACCCACCTCATCCTCGATATCTTCGCCCAGCGTGCACAGAGTCATGAGGGGAAGCTACAAGTTGAGCTGGCCCGATTGAGTTATCTGTCGACGCGACTGGTCGGCCGTTGGAGTCACTTGGAGCGACAGCGCGGCGGGGTGGGTCTGCGCGGCGGCCCTGGCGAAACCCAGATCGAGTTGGACCGCCGCATGATTGGGGAGCGTGTCAAGACGCTGCGCCATCGACTGGCTGTGCTGAAGCGTCAGCGTGACACACAACAGCGCCGTCGCCGTCGGCAGGGTGCCTTTCGCGTCGCCCTGGTCGGCTATACGAACGCGGGCAAGTCCACGCTGTTCAACGCCTTGGTCAAGGCGCGTGCGTATGCAGCAGACCAACTGTTTGCCACCTTGGATACCACCACCCGTCATATGTATCTGCCAGAGGTAGGATCATCGGTGTCCCTGTCCGATACCGTTGGCTTCATCAGGGCACTGCCGCACGACCTTGTCGAGGCGTTTGAAGCGACCCTGGACGAGGCGGCCCAGGCGGACCTGCTGCTTCATGTGGTGGACGGCAGTACTTCGGGCGCCGCCGCGCAGATGGCGGAAGTGCAAAAGGTGCTCGGCGACATCGGAGCGTCTGGTACGGATCAGATCGTGGTCTTCAACAAGATTGACCAGGTCTTTGACGGGTATGTGCCGCAGCGCATGCACGATGAGGTGCAACTTGCCGGCCGACAACTGCAGCGTATCTTCGTCAGCGCCTCGACCGGCGCGGGCTTGGATCAGCTTCGCGCTGCGATTGCCGGGCATGTCACTCACAGGCCTGTGCCGAAGATGCCGGAGTCTGTCGACCCCAGGGGGGTTGGCCTGTCGTCAGGCGGGTCGGTGGGGTCGAGGATGAACGGTGCCGTCCCGTCAAGTGCTTCTTGAATCCCAGGGGCAATCCCCCAGTTTTTGCAGGGCAGCACGACTCGGCACAATTGGCGCTGACTCTCTTTTTCCCATGGATATCCAAAACACCTCCTCTCCCAGTAGTCGGACATCGGCAGACAGGCAACCCGCGTGGCATCGGGTCTGCATCTGGCTGTTGTTGAGGGCGCATGCCTTGATGGACCGAATGTTCAACCTGAACGAGCCCGGTTGGGGGCGTGGCGGGGGGGGCGACAAGCCATCGCAAGACGGGGCGAACCCTGAGCAGGCTGACGGTCAGTCCGGCACCAGAGACGCCGACGCGAAGGGTCAGTCACCGCAAGGCAATCGGGGGCGCAGCGATGGCCCTCCGGATCTCGACGAGTTGTGGCGAGATTTCAACCGCAAGCTGTCCGGCCTGTTCGGTGGCAAGAAGGGAGCCGGAAATCAGAACCCCTGGGGCAACCGAAACGGCAGCGGTGGAGGCGGTGGCGGTTCATTCCAGCCTGACATGAAAAGCGCGGGGATTGGTGCCGGGCTGGTAGCAGGGGTGATCGCGTTGATTTGGCTGGGCACGGGCTTTTTCATCGTGCAGGAAGGCCAGCAGGCTGTGGTCACCCAGTTTGGGAAGTACAGCTACACCACTGATGCTGGTTTCAAATGGCGCCTGCCATACCCCGTGCAGGCGCATGAGATCGTCAGCGCATCGCAGCTGCGCTCGGTGGAGGTGGGGCGGCGGTCGGTCGTGCAGTCCACTGGTCTGAAAGACTCCTCGATGCTGACCCAGGATGAAAACATCATCGACATCCGCTTCACCATCCAGTACCGTCTGAAGGACACGGCGCAGTTCTTGTTCGAGAACCGCAACCCAGAGGAGGCAGTGCTCCAGGCCGCCGAGTCAGCGGTTCGCGAGGTGGTGGGGCGCAGTTCCATGGACACGGTGCTGAACGAGAAGCGGGAGGCCATTGCTGGGGACGTCGTCAAGTCTGTTCAAGCACAGATGGACCGCTACAAGACGGGCATCCTGATCCAAAGCGTCAATATCCAGAACGTCCAGCCGCCGGAACAAGTCCAGGCCGCGTTCGACGATGCCCTCAAAGCTGGCCAGGATCGGGATCGGCTCAAGAACGAAGGTCAAGCCTACGCCAACGACGTGATTCCTCGTGCCAAGGGAGCAGCCGCACGTCTGAGTGAAGAGGCACAGGGGTACCGCAGTCGCATCATTGCGCAGGCGGAAGGGGACGCACAGCGCTTCCGCCAGATTTATGCGGAGTACCAGAAAGCACCCGCGGTCACCCGTGATCGGCTGTACTTGGAGACCATGCAGCAGGTGTACTCTAACGTCACGAAGGTGTTGGTTGAATCCCGCGCCGGATCGAACCTGCTGTATTTGCCGCTTGACAAGTTGATTCAGCAGACAGCTGCGCCAAGCGGTGTTTCGGTGCCTGCAGCCCCGCCTGTGGCCGCAGTCCCGCAGACCTCTGAATCGGCTCCCGCTACCGCCCCTGCGTCAAGCGATGCCAGATCTCGGGAAGTTCTGCGCAGCCGCGATCGCGACAGCCGTTGAGGAAGCAAACATGAACACCAACAAGATCGGTTTCATCGTCGCCAGCGCAATCATCCTGCTGATGGTGGCCTCCTCAACCTTGTTTGTCGTGGACCAGCGCCAGTTTGGAGTGGTGTATTCGTTCGGCCAGATCAAGGAGGTCATCACCGAGCCAGGACTCAAACTGAAAGCTCCGCCGCCCTTCCAGAATGTAGTACTGCTGGATCGCCGAATTCTGACCCTGGACAGTCCTGAAACCGGCGCGATTCAGACAGCCGAGAAGAAGAATCTCGTCATTGACTGGCTGGTCAAATGGCGAATCACCGATGCCAAGCAGTTCATCCGGAACAACAATGGCATTGATGTTCGCAACACTGAGGCTCGACTAACGTCAGTGGTTCAGGGGGCATTCAACGAAGAGGTCACCAAGCGCACAGTCAAGGACGTTCTGTCCACCGAACGCGACAAGGTGATGCAAGGCGTGCAGAAGCGGCTAATGGATGATGCCAAGACCTTCGGCATCGAGATCGTGGACGTTCGGATCAAGCGCGTCGATTTCCCGAGCTCGGTGGCCGATTCGGTTTACCGGCGGATGGAGTCGGAGCGCAAGCAGGTCGCGAACGAGCTTCGGTCAACGGGGGCGGCAGAGGGTGAGAAGATCCGCGCCGACGCTGACCGTCAGCGCGAGGTGATGCTCGCCGAAGCGTTCCGTGATGCTCAAAAGATCAAAGGCGAGGGCGATGCGAAGGCGTCGGCTATCTACGCTGAGGCTTTTGGTCGCGATCCTCAGTTTGCGCAGTTCTACAGGAGTCTGGAGGCCTACCGCGCCGCGTTTCGAACCAAGAGCGATGTGATGGTGATGGATCCCAATTCAGAGTTCTTCCGGGCGTTGCGTGGGCCTGGGGGTGGCGCATCGTCGCCTGTCCCCAAGAAGTAGGCGTCGTTGACTCATGCCGGAATGGGTATGGGCCGGTCTTGCTTTCGCCCTAGTCCTGGAAGGCGCGATGCCCTTGTTGACGCCACGGAGATGGCGTCAGGTGTTCGCTGAGGCGGTGAAGCTGGCGGATGGCCAGATTCGGTTCTTGGGTGCGGCAAGCGCCTGTACCGGTTTAGTGCTTCTGTTCGTATTGGGCACCTGAGGCGCGTGCCTAGAATTTCGTCCTTTGATCAGGCGCGACGTGCGCCAAGCCACCATGTCCGCCTGGCTACTTCCCGCCCATATTGCTGATGCGCTGCCCGCCGAGGCCCGCCGCCTGGAGGAACTGCGGCGGGTACTCTTGGATGAGGCACGCCGCTTCGGGTATGAGTTGGTCATGCCGCCGCTGCTGGAGTACGTGGAATCACTGCTGACGGGCTCAGGTCAGACCCTTGATCTGCAGACGTTCAAGCTCGTGGATCAGTTGACGGGTCGGACGTTGGGCATTCGGGCCGACACCACGCCGCAAGTCGCGAGGATTGATGCCCATTTGTTGAATCGGCAAGGCACGGCGCGTCTTTGCTACTGCGGACCGGTACTTCACACGAGACCTCTGGCCGCCGGAGCAAGCCGTGAGCCTTTGCAGTTCGGTGCAGAGTTGTATGGGCACGCAGGCTTGGAAGCGGACCTGGAGACGGTAGAGCTTGCAGTCGCTTGCCTGAACGCGACGCAGGTCCCTCTGAAGGAAACGCTGGTCGAGTTTGCCGACATACGGATTGTGCGGGGGATTCTGTCACTGGTGGCCGCGAATGTTGCGCCCAGTGTGTCGCCGCAGATTTACCTGGCCCTCGCGAAGAAGGATGCGACCGCGCTGCGGCAGGCATGTAACGGATTGCCGACCGTGGTCGCGGATGGTTTGAAGTGGTTGCTGAAGGCCAACGGTAGCGCAACTGTCCTGGTCGAGGCGTACGACGCATTGCCCAATGTGCCTTTGATCCGTTCGGCGCTGAATGATCTGGTGTGGCTGAGTCAGCGGACGAGCCGATTCGGCGTACGCGTCGGTGTCGATCTGAGCGAACTCGGTGCTGAAGGGTACGCGTACTACAGCGGCATGCGTTTCGCCTGCTACGCTGCCGGGCCGACCAGCGCCCTCATCCGTGGTGGACGCTATGACGAGGTCGGTGCAGTGTTTGGTCGATCGCGGCCCGCCGTCGGCTTCAGCGTGGATGTGCGCCAACTCGCGGATGTGGCGCGACTGGAGGTGCATCGATCTGCGGTGCGGGCTCCCTGGGGTGAGGCTGAGGACTTGGAACTGGCTGTACGAAACCTGCGGCGTCAAGGCGAAACGGTGGTACGGGTACTTCCGGGGCACGAAGGTGAAACCGATGAGTTTGACTGCGACCGCGAGTTGGTTGAGGTCGGTGGCCGATGGGTGTTGAAAGCTCTGGGGTGAGCCCCGGCGCGTGTCAGCCTCCACTTTTCTTGATTGCGACAAAACAGTGACAACTCCAAGCCTCCAACAAAGACAGGCCGCGCGAAACGTGGTGATCGTGGGCGCCCAGTGGGGAGATGAGGGCAAGGGCAAGCTGGTGGACTGGCTGACCGAGCATGCGCACGGTGTCGTGCGCTTCCAAGGGGGGCACAACGCGGGCCACACACTGGTGATCAAGGGCAAGAAGTACGCGCTGCATGTCATGCCAAGCGGTGTGATGCGTGATGGTGTGCGCTGCTATATCGGCAATGGTGTTGTCCTTTCGCCGACGAAGATCCTTGAGGAAGTGGCGAAATTCGAGGCTGATGGCATTGCCGTACGGAACCGGCTGCACATCAGTGATGCGTGTCCCTTGATACTGCCGCTTCATGCTGCGCTGGATGTTGCCCGAGAGCGTTACCGCGAGAGCAGCGGTGAGCAGAAGATCGGAACAACGGGCAAAGGCATCGGACCAAGCTACGAGGACAAGGTAGGGCGGCGTGCCTTGCGGGTGCAAGACCTCCGCAACGAGCAGCGCTTTGTTGAGCGGGCGCGCGAACTGGCGGACTACTACAACTTTCTTTTGACGAAGTGGCTCGGTGCACCTGCGGTTGAGGTCGAGTCGATGATTGACCAGACGCTACGAGAGGCTGAGCAGTTGCTGCCGATGTGCGGTGATGTGAGCGAACTCTTGTATGCCGCTAATCAGCGAGGCGACCGATTGCTGTTCGAAGGTGCCCAAGGATCCCTGCTGGACGTTGACCACGGCACCTACCCCTACGTCACATCCAGCAATGTCGTGGCTGGCAACGCCGCCGCGGGCGCCGGGGTTGGCCCCTCGAGCCTTCACTACGTGCTTGGCATTGTGAAGGCGTACAGCACCCGCGTGGGCTCGGGGCCGTTCCCCACGGAACTGGATATCCAGACGCCTGGCTCAGTCGGTCATCACCTTTCGACCGTGGGTGCCGAGCGTGGGACCACCACGGGGCGTATGCGGCGCTGTGGATGGCTGGACATTGGGGCGCTGCGGCGTTCGAACCATATCAACGGTACGACGGGCCTGTGCATCACCAAGCTAGATGTTTTGGATGGCCTGGACGAGCTCAAGCTTTGCGTGGGCTACCGGCTGGATGGCCGGGTATTGGATGTACTGCCAAGCGGCGCAGATGCAATCGAGCGGTGTGAGCCTATCTATGAAACCCTGTCTGGCTGGGCCGAGTCGACCGTCGGCGTCACGCAGCACGAAAGCCTGCCGACAGCCGCGCTGGAATATCTGAAACGCATCGAGGCGCTGGCGGGCGTTCCCATCGATATGATCAGCACCGGGCCAGACCGC
>CAZRRW010000044.1:0-912 GCA_964602505.1 uncultured Burkholderiaceae bacterium | reverse complement strand
AATCCTGAGACCCCCACAACCCAAACGGACTTTTCAATGCTCACAGAAGACGGGAAGCATCTCTATGTGTCGTGGGATGAATACCATGCCCACATTGAAAAACTCGCACTCAAAGTTCACCAGTCAGGCTGGGAGTTTGACCAGATTCTCTGCTTGGCCCGGGGTGGCATGCGCCCGGGGGACGTGCTGTCGCGTGTATTCGACAGGCCCCTGGCCATCATGAGCACCAGTTCATATCGGGCAGATCATGGCACTCAGCAGGGACATCTGGACATTGCCCGCTTTATCACCACGCCCAAGGGCGAGATCGCCGGGCGAGTGTTACTGGTTGACGATCTGGCGGACTCTGGCGTTACCCTCAAAGCTGTGGTCGACAAGCTGCGCACCGACTACCTGCCGATCACGGAGTTACGTTCCGCAGTCATCTGGGTCAAGGGGGTGTCGTCCTTCACTCCAGACTACTACGTGGACTTCCTTCCGACCAGTCCCTGGATTCATCAGCCGTTTGAGGAGTACGACTCCATGCGCCCCCCGAAACTGGCTGACAAGTGGCGAGTCTGAACGCCCTCATTCGCAGTCCGCGAAATGAAAAAGCCCGCCGATTTCTCGGCGGGCTTTCGGATGGTGCCCAAGAGAGGACTCGAACCTCCACGGAGTTACCCGCTAGTAAACTAGTGCGTCTACCAATTTCGCCACCTGGGCATTGCCATGAATTATAGCCGAGCTCGCAGACACCCTCCTTCGGCCCCCTTGATTGTTGATCCATGAAACGGACTTCCACTGCGACTCGCCGCCAAGAATCGGCCATACGCGGCTTTGGCGAGGAGGTTGAGGGCGTGGTCCAGGGGCATCGTGACGGCCACGGTTTCGTTGTGTCTGACTCTGGCGGCCCCGATGTCTACTTGTCGCCGA
>CAZRRW010000043.1:0-14345 GCA_964602505.1 uncultured Burkholderiaceae bacterium | reverse complement strand
CACCGGATTTTGATTCCGGCATGCGAGGGTTCGAGTCCTTCCTCCCCTGCCAGATGGATTGAAGCGCGCAACCTCCAAGCGCCGCCCGGCGGCCTGAGCTTTCCAACCGAACCAAGAGCCGAGTTCCAGGATATGCAAGCCGTCAGCCCCGACTTCATGGTGTTCACCGGCAACTCCAACAAGATGTTGGCGGCCGAAGTGGCCTGGCACCTGGGCATTGAGCTGGGCAAGGCCTCGGTGGGCCGCTTCTCTGACGGCGAAGTGGCGGTCGAGATCGAGCAGAACGTGCGTGCCCGCGACGTGTTCGTCATCCAGTCGACCTGTGCGCCGACCAATGACAACCTGATGGAACTGCTGGTGATGGTCGACGCCCTCAAGCGCTCGTCGGCCGAGCGGATTTCGGCAGTCATCCCCTACTTCGGCTACGCCCGGCAAGACCGGCGGCCCCGCTCCAGCCGGGTGCCCATCAGCGCCAAGGTGGTGGCCAACATGCTGCAGGCGGTGGGCGTGTCGCGGGTACTGACCATGGACCTGCACGCCGACCAGATCCAGGGCTTCTTTGACATCCCGGTCGACAACATCTATTCGGCCCCCGTGCTGCTGGCGGACCTGCGCCAGCAGAACTACGACAACCTGATGGTCGTCTCGCCGGACGTGGGTGGCGTGGTGCGGGCCAGGGCGCTGGCCAAGCAGCTGGGCTGCGACATGGCCATCATCGACAAGCGCCGCCCCAAGGCCAACGTGTCCGAGGTGATGCATGTCATTGGCGACATCGAGGGCCGCAATTGCGTGGTGATGGACGACATGATCGACACCGCAGGCACCTTGGTAAAGGCTGCCGAGGTACTGAAGGAGCGGGGCGCCAGGTCGGTGTATGCCTATTGCACCCACCCGGTGTTCTCGGGCCCGGCGGTCGACCGCATCTGCAATTCGTCCCTGGACGAGGTGGTGGTGTGCAACACCATCCCGCTGGGCAGTGCAGCGTCGGCCTGTGACAGGATCCGCCAGCTGAGCGTGGCGCCGCTGGTGGGCGAGACGATTGGCCGCATTGCCCGCGGCGAGTCGGTGATGAGTTTGTTTGCCGAGGAGCGCTAGGGCCACTGCCCGGGTGCTGCTCAGCGGCAAGAAGTGCCCAAGCCGGTCTGGTGACTGGCAAGGGTTTTGAAACGGGCTCCTGGTCGCGGGAGCCCACATGAGTGAAAAGGAAACACCATGAAGTTCGTCGCTTTCGAGCGCACTTTGCAGGGGACCGGAGCGAGCCGCCGCCTGCGCAACGCTGGCAAGGTGCCCGGCATTGTGTACGGCGGTACCGAAAAGCCCCAGACCATTGAGCTCGACCACAACGCGCTGTTCCACGCGCTGAAGAAAGAGGTCTTCCACGCCTCGATCCTCGAGATGGAGCTGGCCGGCAAGACGCAGCAGGTGCTGCTGCGTGACTATTCGATGCACCCGTTCAAGCCGATCGTGCTGCACATCGACTTCCAGCGCGTCGACCCGAACAAGAAGATCCACATGAAGGTGCCGCTGCACTTCAGCGGCGAGGCCGATTCGCCGGCTGTCAAGCTGGACGCGGCCCTCATCACCCACGTGATCAACGACATCGAAGTGGCCTGCCTGCCCAAGGATCTGCCCGAGTTCATCGCGGTGGACCTTTCGGGCCTGACCAAAGGCTCGTCCATCCACGCCAGCGACCTCAAGCTGCCTGCTGGCGTGACCGTGGTCACCCACGGCAAGAACACCGACCCGATGATCGTCTCGGTGATCACCAAGGGCGGCTCGTCCGACGACGAAGCCAAGCCCGCGGAAGCAGCCGCCCCCGCCGCCAAGGCCGCGCCTGCCAAGGACGCCAAGGCTGCAGCAGCACCGGCCAAGGCGCCCGCTGCCAAGAAGTAAGGGCCTCGGCCCTGCTGGCAAAGGCCCGCCTTGGCGGGCCTTTTTCATGGTCTCTCGATAATCCCCTGCATGATTCGCCTCTTCGTGGGCCTGGGCAACCCGGGCGACAAGTACGAACGCACCCGACACAACGCAGGCTTCTGGTGGGTGGACGCCCTGGCCGCACAGTGGCGGGCTGAACTGCGGTTTGAGAAGGCCTACAACGCCCTCCTGGCCAGCGTGAGCCGCCCCCAGGGCAAGGTGTGGCTGATGCAGCCGCAGACCTTCATGAACCTGTCGGGCGACTCGGTCAGCGCCCTCGCACGCTTCCACAAGATCGCACCCGACGAAGTGCTGGTGGCCTATGACGAACTGGACCTGGTGCCAGGTCAGATGAAGCTCAAGCAGGGCGGGCGCGCCACCCACAACGGCCTGCGTGACCTCAACGCCAAGCTCGGCGAGGCCTACTGGCGGCTCAAGCTTGGCATTGGCCACCCGGGTGTCAAAAGCGAAGTCATCCACTGGGTGCTCAAGACGCCTTCGCCCGAGCACCGAGAGGCCATTGACGGCTGCATCACCAAGTCGCTGCCTGCGGTCGAGGCCATGCTGTCGGGCGACATGCTCAAGGCCGTCGCCACCGTCCACGCCGGGCCGGTGCGCGAGAAGCCGCCCCGAGCGCCAACCGCGCCGGTGCCTGCCGGGGCCTTGTCCGAGGCCTCCGGGAACCGCTAGGCCCGGGCTAGGCCTCACGCCCCATGGGCCGCACGCCAGATCACCAATGCTTGCATCGCAAACGCGGTGCTGTGATGCTGGCCCTGGCCATCGCGGCTGCTCTGCCCTTTGGAGCGGGTGCCTCCACGGTGTACCGCTGCGGCCCCGAGGGCAATGTCTACAGCCAGGAGCCCTGCCCCGGCGGCCGGGCGGTGGATGT
Source organism: uncultured Burkholderiaceae bacterium (assembly GCA_964602505.1). Taxonomy (GTDB): domain Bacteria; phylum Pseudomonadota; class Gammaproteobacteria; order Burkholderiales; family Burkholderiaceae_C; genus CAZRRW01. The sequence continues at coordinate 11,542 of CAZRRW010000043.1, read as the reverse complement.
GGGCGATGCCCGCACACCTGAGCAGGCGGCTCATCCCCGCGAGCAGATGCGCCGCGACGACGCCTCGGCACGCGAGCTGCGGCAGGAGCGCGTGGCGCAGGAGATCGCCTTCGCCAATGCCCAGGCCGCCTTGGTGCGCCAACTGGCGGCCGACGACCGGGCGGCGGCAGAGCGCGCCCGCGCGGAGCAGGCCAGCCGTCAGCCGCCCGTGGTGGTGGGCGGCCTTCGCGGTGTGCGGTGCCCGGCCGCGCCGCGTGGCAACATGCGGCCATGCGGCAGGTTCCCTTGGCACTTTTCTTTGCCCAGGCCCTCTGGCTGTGGGTGGGCGTGTCTGCGCCAGCCCAAACCGTCTACCGCTGCGGCAACACCTACAGCAGCACCCCCTGCGAGGGCGGGCGGGCCGTGGAGGCCACAGACCCGCGCAGTGGCGAACAGGTGAAGGCCGCGCGCGAGCAGGCGCGCCGCGACCAGAAGGCTGGCCAGGCGATGCAACGCGAACGCGAACAATCCGAAGCCGCACACGCCAGGGCGGAGGCAGCCGCACAAAAAGCCGAAGCCAGCCGGGCGCGTGAGGCGCAGCGCCAGCACGCCAGCCAGCAGAAACGGGCCGCACAGACAGGCCAACCGGCCCAGGGCAGCAGCGGCACCCGCCAGGCCCGAAAGGGGTGTGTGCCCAGCCCGACGGTCCGCTGCCCAGAGTTTGTGGCGGTAGACCCAGCCCCCGCGAAAAAGTAGCCTGGGCCCCGAGGCCAGCAAACCCGAGGCAGTATCTGGCCCTGTCAGGCCGTACCGGGCCGGGCCGCCGCTGCCGTCAACAGGCGGTACTTCGCCATCAACTGGTCCTTGCTTTCCACATGGGCCGGGTTGACCGGGATGCAGGCCACCGGGCACACCTGCACACACTGCGGCTCCTCAAAGTGCCCCACGCATTCGGTGCACTTGTGCGGGTCGATCTCGTAGATCTGCTCGCCCATGTAGATGGCCTGGTTGGGGCACTCGGGCTCGCACACATCGCAATTGATGCAGTCGTCGGTGATCATCAGCGCCATGGCTGTGCTCCGTCGAAAGGCCGGCCCGCTGCCCCCATGCGGCGGCTAGGCCGACATGGCCTTGAAGGCCGCATGCACATTGGCGGGCACCAGCTGAGCAATGTCGCCGCCCAGCTTGGCGATCTCGCGCACCAGGGTGCCGCTGATGCATTGCAGCTCGGCCGCGGGCGCCAGCAGCACCGTGTCGAGTTCCGGCGCCAGCTTGCGGTTCATGGCCGCCATCTGGGTTTCGTAGTCAAAGTCGGTCCCGTTGCGCACGCTGCGCACGATCACCTGCGCGCCCACCGCCCGGCAGAAGTCCACGATCAAACCGTCGAAGGGCTGCACCAGCACATTGGGGCAGTCGGCCAGGGCCTCGGACGCCAGCGCCAGCCGCTGGGCCTGGGTGAACCGGGTGTTCTTGTGGTGGGCGGCCGCCACGGCCACGATCACCCGGCCAAACAGGCGCGCGGCGCGGCGTGTCACGTCGGCATGGCCCAGCGTGAGCGGGTCGAAGGTGCCGGAAAACACGGCTGTGATGGAAGCCTGGGACATGTGCGGGAGTGTAGGCCGACGTGGCGTGGCCTGAGGCCAGCGGCGTTCAGACGCCAGGTTCATCAGGGCCTTTGGCCAGCAGCCGAAAGGCCACCGCCCCCGCCCGGCCCTCCCGGTGCAGGCCCAGCCCGGGGCAGGCCGCCATCGCCGCCTGCACATCTGCCGCTGCGTCCATCTCCAGGTACACCAGCCCGCCCGGGGCCAAGGCACGCTGCGCTGCGGCCAGCAAGGGCACCAGCCGCGCGGCCTGGGACGACAGCTCAAAAGGCGGGTCCAGCAGCACCAGGTCCAGCGAATCGGCAGGCTGGGCCTGCAGGGTGCTCTGCCCGTCGCCACGTTTCACACTCACCGTTTGCCCGGGCCAGGCGGCGCCCAAGGGCACGGCAAACCTGGTGCGCAGGCCTTGCAGATGCGCCACCACCGCGGGGTGCTGCTCCACCATCTGGACGCTGGCTGCCCCGCGCGAGGCCGCCTCAAAACCAAGCGCGCCGGTGCCCGCATACGCGTCCAGCACCCGCCAGCCCGCCAAGTCGTGGCCCAGCCAGTCGAACAAGGTCTGGCGCACCCGCGCCAGCGTCGGGCGCAGGCCGTCCACCCCGCGCGAGGGGTTCACCACAGGCAGGAGGCTGCGCTTCAAGGTGCCGCCAATGAGCCGGACTTCCTGGGGGGCGTTCATAGAATTTCAGGGATTCTCCAGGACGTGCATGTTCAGTTTCTTCCGCAAGAAGGCGGCCGACGAGGCGCCGCCGTCGGCGCCCACCCCGCCCCCTCCGCCCAAACCAGAAGTCGGCTTCCTGGACGTGCCGCCCTGGATGGTGCGCCTGTCCGGCAGCCTGAAGAAGACTGGCGCGGGCATTGCCACCGTCTTCACCGGCACCCAGATCGACGACGCGCTGTACGAGCAGCTGGAAGACGCGCTGCTCATGGCCGACGCTGGGACGGCAGCCACCCAGCATTTGCTGGCCGACCTGAAGCGCCGGGTCAAGGAGGCCAAGGCCACCGAGCCCCAGGCCGTGAAAGGCCTGCTCGCAGCAGCCCTGGCCGACCTGCTGCGCCCGCTGGAGCGGCCGCTGGTGATTGGCCGCGACGCTGAGGGCCACGCCCTGGCGGGCCCCACCATCATGATGGTGGCTGGGGTCAACGGCGCGGGCAAGACCACCACCATCGGCAAGCTCACACGCCACCTGAGCGAGGCCGGCGCCAAGGTGCTGCTGGCCGCGGGCGACACCTTTCGCGCGGCGGCCCGCGAGCAGTTGGCCACCTGGGCCGACCGCAACACCGCCAGCGGGGTGGCAGTCGACATCATCGCCAGCCAGGGCAGCGACCCGGCCGCCGTGGCCTACGACTCGGTGGCCGCAGGCACGGCACGCGGGGTGGACGTGGTGCTGGTGGACACGGCAGGCCGGCTGCCCACCCAACTGCACCTGATGGATGAGTTGAAAAAAATCAAACGATCCATCCAGCGTGCCAGCTTGAATTCATTGGGCCCTCACGAGGTATTGCTGGTGATTGACGGCAATACTGGCCAGAACGCCCTCAATCAAGTGAAAATTTTTGATGACGCCATGGGTTTGACCGGCCTGGTGGTCACCAAGCTCGACGGCACCGCCAAAGGCGGCGTGATGGCCGCCATTGCCCTGTGGGCCCGCGAGCGCAAGGCCGAGCCGGGCCGCCCGCCCCTGGCGCTGTACTTCATTGGCATCGGCGAGCGGTTGGAAGACCTGCAGCCCTTCCGGGCCGACGAATTCGCCACGGCCTTGCTGAGCTAGGCCCCACCCTGCCCCGCGCAACCCTGCGCCAGCGCCCGTTGCGGGGTGGCGCGAGAATCCGCGACCCCAACACCCCATGCCGCCGGAGACCCTGTGACCCTGCCTGCCAGTTCCCCCGCCTTTCGCACCGCCATTGCCGGCAGCCTGCCCAAACCCGCCTGGCTGTCTGAAACCGACAAGCTCTGGCCGCAGTGGCGCCAACAGGGCGCTGAGCTGGCCCAAGCCAAGCTGGACGCCACGCTGCTGTGGATCAAGGCCCAGGAAGACGCAGGCCTGTCTGTCATTGGCGACGGCGAACAGGCCCGTCAGCACTTTGTGCACGGCTTTCTGGAGCAGGTAGACGGCATCGACTTCGAGCACAAGGTCGAGATGGGCATCCGCAACGACCGCTACAAGGCCATGGTGCCGCAGGTGGTGGGCCCGCTCAAGCTCAAGGGCCGGGTGCACGAGGCCGAGGCCGCCGTGCTGCGCGCCCACACCACGCGCCAGACCAAGTTCACCCTGCCTGGGCCCATGACCATCGTCGACACCGTGGCCGACAAGTTCTATGGCGACCGGGTGAAGATGGCCATGGCCTTTGCCGAGTTGCTGAACCAGGAAGCCAAGGCGCTGCAGGCCCAGGGCATCGACATCATCCAGTTCGACGAACCGGCCTTCAACGTCTACATGGCCGACGCCGCAGACTGGGGCGTGAAGGCGCTGGAAGTCGCGGCCAAGGGCCTGACCTGCACGACGGCGGTTCACATCTGCTACGGCTACGGCATCAAGGCCAACACCGACTGGAAGGCCACGCTTGGCGAGCAATGGCGCCAGTACGAGCAGGTGTTTCCCGCGCTGGCGGCCAGCAGCATCCAGCAAGTCAGCCTGGAGTGCTACCACTCCCACGTGCCGCCGGAGCTGATGGCCCTGCTGAAAGGCAAGGACGTGATGGTCGGTGTGATCGATGTGGCCAGCGACGAGGTGGAAACGCCCGAACAAGTGGCCGCCACCATCAAGACAGCGCTTCAGTATGTGCCGCGCGAGCGCCTGATTGCCTGCACCAACTGCGGCATGGCCCCCATGCGCCGCACCATCGCGCAGGCCAAGCTGGAAGCCTTGGCCAAGGGCGCCGCGCTGGCAGCCGCCGCCTAAGCCCAAGCCGCACATAGGTCAAACTCTGGGGCATGGCCTCCGCCGCTGCCCCAACCCCTGACACTGCCTTGGCGCAAGACGCGGCCGCTGAAGCCGCAGCCCAAGCCACGGCCTTCATCACCCGCTGGGCGGGCGCGCAGGCCACCTCGGCCACTGAGCTGGCCACCGCGCAAAGCTTCGTCACCGAGCTGTGCGAGTTGCTGGGCGTGCCCAAGCCGCACCCCACGCCAGACCAGTCTTACCAGTTTGAGCGGCCGGTCGTCTTCACCCATGCCGACGGCAGCACCAGCCAAGGCCGCATTGACTGCTACCGCCGTGGCTGCTTTGTGCTGGAGGCCAAGAAGCTCAAGCACGCAGCGCCCGCCAAGTTCGACGACGCCTTGCTGCGCGCCCGCGCCCAGGCCGAGGGCTATGCCCGTGCCCTGCCTGCCGCAGAAGGCCGCCCGCCCTTTCTGCTGGTGGTCGACGTGGGTAACGTCATCGAGGTGCATGCCGAGTTCACCCAAACCGGCGGCACCTACACCCACTTCCCCGACAGCCAGTCGCACCGCATCCGCCTGAAAGACCTGGCCAACCCCGCCGTGCGCGAGCGGCTGCGGGCCATCTGGCTCAACCCGCTGGGGCTCGACCCGGCCCGAGTGACCGCCAAGGTCACCCGCCAAGTCAGCAACGAACTGGCCGAGGTGGCCAAGTCGCTCGAGGCCGACGGCCACCCCAGCGAGGCCGTGGGCCGCTTTTTGACGCGCTGCCTCTTCACCATGTTCGCCGAAGACGTGGGCCTGCTCGGCAGCCAACCCACGCCAGCCGCCACAGCGCCCCCCAGCGGCTCGGCCTCGGGCTTTTTGCACCTGCTGCAAACCTGGCGCGAACAGCCCGCCACGCTGGCGCAAATGCTCAAGGTACTGTGGGCGGGTATGGACGCTGGCGGCTTCAATGCCGCCCTGGCGCAAGACGTGCGGCGCTTCAACGGCAAGCTGTTCAAGGGGGTAGACAGCCAGGGCTATGTGCTGCCCTTGAAGCCCGACCAGATTGACGGCCTGATTCGCGCGGCCAAGGCCAACTGGCGCGACGTAGAGCCCGCCATTTTTGGCACCCTGCTCGAACGGGTGCTCCAGCCCGACGAACGCCACGCCCTGGGGGCCCACTACACCCCCAGGGCCTATGTGGAGCGCCTGGTCATGCCCACCGTGCTGGCCCCGCTGCGCAGCCAGTGGGCCCATGTGGACGCAGCCGCCGTGGTGCACGCCAGCGAAGGCCGCATGGCCGAGGCCGTGGCCACGCTGCGGGCCTTTCACCACGAGTTGTGCACCCTGAAGGTGCTTGACCCTGCCTGCGGCAGCGGCAACTTTCTGTATGTGACGCTGGAGCATTTGAAGCGCCTGGAAGGCGAGGTGCTTGACCGCCTGGGCCAGCTGGGCGAAAGCCAGGCCAAGCTGGGGCTGGAGGGCGAAACCGTCACCCTGCGGCAGTTGCTGGGCATTGAGCTGAACGAACGCGCCGCCGCCGTGGCCGAGGTGGTGCTGTGGATCGGCTGGCTGCAATGGCAAATCCGCACCAGCGGCGACCAGAGCGTGGCCGAGCCCGTGGTGCACGACTACGGCAACATCGAATGCCGCGACGCGGTGCTGGCTTACGACACGGTGGACATGGCGCTCGACGCCGAAGGCCAGCCCCTCATGCGCTGGGACGGCAAGACCAAACGCACCCACCCCACCACTGGGCTGCAAGTGCCCGACGAAACCGCCCTGGTGCCGCAGTGGCGCTATGTGCGGCCGCGCAAGGCCGCCTGGCCCAAGGCCGACTTTGTGGTGGGCAACCCACCCTTCATTGGCGCGGCCAGTGTGCGGGCCGCCTTGGGCGACGGCTATGCCGAGGCCCTGCGCCAGGCCTGGCCCGAGGTGCCCGAGAGCGCCGACTTCGTGATGCACTGGTGGCAGCACGCCGCCGCCCTCACCGCAGCGGGCCAGCTGCGCCGCTTTGGCTTCATCACCACCAACAGCCTGCGCCAGGTGTTCAACCGCCGCGTGGTGCAAGCCGCGCTGGCGGGTGGCAGCGGTGCGCAACTAGACGGCAAGCCCGTGCCGCAAGCGCCGCTTGCGCTGGCCTTTGCCATTGCTGACCACCCCTGGGTGGACAACGCCGACGGCGCGGCGGTGCGGATTGCCATGACAGTGGCAGAGCGTGCCAGCCAAGCGGACCTTTACTCACTGCCCGACGTGTACGCGGAGGGCCTAGACCTGTACGCCCACAACGGCTGCCTGCAAACCGTGGTGGCCGAGGTGCCGGGCGAGCACGGCGAGGTGGCCGTGACCTTGGCTGAACGCTGGGGGCCGATTCATGCGGACCTGAGCCTGGGCGTGAACACCACCACCGCCGTGGCCCTGCAAGCCAACGGAGGCATCACGAGCCGTGGCGTCATGCTCTTCGGCGCAGGCTTCATCGTCACGCCCGAGCAGGCCGCCCAACTGGGCTTGGGCCAAACGCCGGGGCTGGAGCAGCACATCCGCCCCTACCGCAATGGGCGCGACCTGACGGATAGCCCGCGTGGCGTGCTGGTGATTGACGCCTTTGGCCTGAGCGCCGAGCAATTGCGCAGCCGCTACCCAGCCGTGTACCAGTGGGTGAAGGAACGGGTGAAGCCCGAGCGCGATTCGAACCGTGACGCAGCCATTCGAGATGCTTGGTGGCTACACGGCAGGCCGCGCAGCGAGATTCGCCCCGCCCTGGCCGGCCTGCCCCGCTACATCGCCACGGTCGAGACGGCCAAGCACCGCACCTTTCAGTTTCTCGACGCGAGCATCCTGCCCGACAACATGTTGGTCGCCATTGCCAGTGATGAAGCCTTTCACTTGGGCGTGCTGAGCAGCCAGGCGCATGTGGCCTGGGCCTTGGCCAAGGGCGGCACCCTGGAAGATCGCCCCCGCTACAACAAAACGGTCTGCTTCGAGACCTTTCCCTTCCCCGCCGGGGCCAGCCTGGGCGCTGAGCTGCGCCAACGCATTGCCAGCCTGGCCGAGCAAATTGACGCGCACCGCAAGGCCCGGCTGGCGGCCCACCCGGGCCTCACCCTCACTGGGCTGTACAACGTGCTGGCCGCCCTGCGCCGCCAGCAAACTGCCGCCGCTTGCGGGGCCAGCGTGCCCACGCTCACAGCCAAGGAGCAGGCCGTCTTTGAGCAAGGGGTGGTGGGTGTGCTGGCCGAGCTGCATGCCGAGCTGGACGCCGCCGTGCTGCAAGCCTATGGCTGGGCCGACCTGGGGCCGCCCACCTGGGGCGCCGACGGCCTGGCCCCCAGCGAGGCCTGGAGCCAGGCGGTGCTGGCCCGCCTGAGTGCGCTGAACGCCGAACGTGCAGCCGAGGAGGCCTTGGCCGCAGCCGGCCACCCGGGTGCCACCGTGCACTGGCTGCGCCCGGCCTTTCAGGCCAGCGGGCCAAAAGGCAAAGCGCCCGTGGTGATTGGGCTGCAGGCCGAAATGCCGCTGCAAGCCGCACCCATGCTGGGCCTTGGCAAAGGCAAGCCCAAAAAGCCAGGGGCTGCAGGCCAGGCCGCCGCCCTGCCCTGGCCGGCCGAGCTGCCGCAGCAGGTGCAGGCCGTGGCACAGGCCCTGGCCAGCGCCCCGGCAAGCGGCATCACCCTGGCCGAGCTGGAAGCCCGCTTTACAGGCCGCGGGCCGTGGAAGCGCGGGCTGCCCCGCATCCTGGACACCCTGGCCGCCCTGGGCCGGGCCCGCCTGACAGACCCCAACGCCCCCACCCCCCGCTGGGCGGCCAAGTGAGGTTCTAGCGCCGGGTCAACCAAAGACTGTTTTTTCATACAGTCTTCGGGCACACTCCGTGCAGTCTGCTGCAAGTGGTGGCGTTGCTGCTGCAGCTGCCACGCTACCGCAGAAAAATTAACTTTTAAGGTAACATTGATACTCATCAAGAAGCTGCCTTTTGCTCAGTCAGGCCTACCGACAACAGATGAGACTGAGCATTGGCAGTTTTTTGTGATCTGCCAGCCAGACGGCAGTAGCCAAGTGATGGAGTTTTTGAATGAAGTCCGGGCAAGCAAGGAATTGCGCACTCGGGCTGATGATTTTTTCGCCACGCTCGAAGATATGCAGCGCGAGCCCTCAGGCCCGCAAGCCCTTGTCGGCACGTCACGGTGCCACGAGTCTGTTGCGGGCGAGCGAATTTTTGAGTTCCGCCACGGTGCCTTGCGGGTGCACTGGTTTTATGCAGAGAAACGTTGTGTTGTGATCTTGGCGCGGGCAGCAAAGACGACCACAAACCAAACACCAAAGCCCTTGGCCGACCAGTTGAAGAAACTCAAGCGAGCCTACGAAGTGGCAGCCAAGAGCAGCAGCATCCAGGAGCTTTAAGCGGAGAAGCCAATGACGATGACTTTTGAGGAAATGGCGGCTGACGCGCGTACCAGACCCACCTATTGGGCTACTCGCGTGAAGCTACAAATTGCTCGGCGGCTTTTAGAAAACCTTAAAGCCCAAGGTATGACGCAAGAGGCGTTGGCCCAGGCACTTGACGTGAAGCCCCCGCAGATTTCGCGCCTGTTGGGTGGGCAAGGCAACCCCACGATCGACACGGTGGTGAAAGCAGCCTTGGCGCTGGGCTATGTGCCGCAAGTGACGTTTGTGCCGCTTGATCAGCCGCTCACACCCAGCAAAGCCAAGGCAACGACGCCACCCGCAGTCGGCGCCGAGCGCCCGGCCGAACGAACCCTCCGCAAACCCAGCACCGCCACGGCCAAAGCAGCGCGCAGCCGAACCCGCGCTGGTGCCAGAGCCCTCAGCTTGGCGGATTGACCGTCAAGTACACCCGCACCGCCACCCGCTCCCACGGGCTGGCAGATTCGGCCAGTTCGGCAATCACGGCGTCAAGGCTCTGGTCAGCGTCTAGCAACTGGCTGATGGCCGCGTTGTCACGCGCCGGGATGTAGCCGAGCTTCTCGCCCTCCCACTCCAGGCGTACCGCGCGCTCGTCGTGCGGGTTGTGCGCTTCACGCACCAGGGCCAAGGCGTCCCCCACGCGCAGCAGGGGCCACAGCGCTTCACCGGCGTGGTACTGGAACCCCGCCACGGGGCTGGTTTGCAACAGCACGCGCGACGCGGCGACGGATGCCGCGATTACGGCGGGCGCGGGCGCCAGCGCAGCGGCTGCCGCCGCTGTGACTGAGGGCACCACCACGGGTGCTGCGGGCAGCGCCGGGCCACCCACAACGCCCGCCACCGCCGCCGCGGCCTCGCGCAGCAGCGAGCGACGCGACAGCCCTAAACGCACGATCGAACGGCCAACCAACACCACACACCTCAAGCAAGCAAAGCCAAAAAAGAAAACGCCCGGACCAGCCGGGCGTTTCGCATGGAATGCCGTGGCGCGGTCAGCGGGTGAACGGAGTTTTGTCAAACCAAAACATGTCTTGATCTTAGGAGGGCTTGGCACTCACGCCAAGCGCGGTCTGCATCAACGTTGCAAGGCCGCGTCGCCGGGTCAGGGCGCCCCTCAGCCCCCCTCGATGGCCCACTGGATGATGAACTTGGCCACAAAGCCCACCATGCCAAAGGCCAGGGCCAGGAACAGCACAAAGGTGCCAAAGCGGCCGGCCTTGGACTCCCAGGCCAGCTGGCCAATGATGAACAGCATGTAGGCCATGAAGGCCCCCACGCCGAAGGTCACGCCAAACTGCGCAATCTGCGCCTCGCTGAAGCCGAAGAGGGTGGCTTCGGGCATCAGCGCGTCCGGTGCGGCAGTGCGGTGGCGTCCACCGCGTCGCGGTAGGCGTGCCAACTGGCAAAGCCCAGCAGGGGCACCACCAGCAGCAGGCCGATCAGCAGCGAGGCCAGGCCCAGCAGGGTCAGGCCCATGATGAGCCCGGCCCACAGGGCCATGGGCAGGGGGTTGGCCAGCACCACGCGCCAGCTGGTGAGCACCGCGTCGAGCAGGCCGATCTGGCGGTCCAGCATCAGCGGCAGGGTCATGACGCTGGAGGCAAACACCGGCGCGGCCAGCACGCCGCCCAGGGCCAGCCAGGCCTCGAACAGCCAGGTGTCCTGGGCCAGCACCACATGGCGCACAAAGTCCAGCGGCTCGCGCACCGGGGCGGGCGCCAGCCAGGTGACCAGGCTGGCCGAGGTGATGACCCAGCCGGTACCCGCCAGGCCCAGCAGGAGGCCAAAGCGCACCAGCCGCCAGTCGTGGCCCACGCCCGGGCTGGCCGCGCGCCAGCTCATCCAGGTGTGCCAGACGAGGCGCCAGCCCACCGGCTCGCCACGCTCCAGCGCCCGGGCCACCGCATACAGGCCCACCGCCAGCACCGGGGCCACCACCAGAAAGCCGGAGAACGCCCCGGCCAGGAACCAGAAATGCCGCCAGCCCAGGCTGGCCATGGCGGCGCCAGCCAGCGCCAGCACCAGGCCGTGGGCCAGCGCCACCCCGGTGGCGCGCTCCAGGTCGCGCCAGGCCAGGGCCACCCAGCGCAGGCAGTGGTCCCACTCAAGAGCGCGAATCTGAACCGGCGGGAGGGCACGCATCGTGGCGCCGACTGTATCGCCGTGATGGAACTTGTCTATTAGCACTCCCTCAAAGAGAGTGCTAATATCTGACGCGGGTTTCTACCAAGCCCCAAGGAGACCAACTCGATGACTGCCGCCTTGATGCCTGTGTCGACCGCCACGCCCGTGCTGATGGCGGCAACGCCTGTGCGCAGCTGGGAAACGCTGCCCAGCGTGGCCAACCTGGACGCCTACATCGCCAGCGTCAACCGCATGCCCCTGCTCACGGCCGAGGAAGAGCTGGCCTATGCCCGCGCCCTGCGTGACCACGGCGACGTGGAGGCCGCCCGCAAGTTGGTGCTGTCACACCTGCGCCTGGTGGTGGCCACGGCCCGCCAGTACTTGGGCTATGGCCTGGCCCATGCCGACCTCATTCAAGAAGGCAATGTGGGCCTGATGAAGGCCGTCAAGCGCTTCGACCCCGAGCAGGGCGTGCGCCTGGTGAGCTACGCGCTGCACTGGATCAAGGCCGAGATCCACGAATACATCCTGAAGAACTGGCGCATGG
>CAZRRW010000042.1:0-14410 GCA_964602505.1 uncultured Burkholderiaceae bacterium | reverse complement strand
CATCACTTCCACCGCGGCGGCGCGGCCCTTGCCGTCCTGCTTGGGGATGAGGCGCTGCGACACCATGGCCCGCAGGTTGAGCGACAGGTCCATCAGCAACTGGGCGCGGCGCTCTTCAGGGAAGAAGTTGATCACCCGGTCGAGCGCCTGGTTGGCACTGTTGGCGTGCAGGGTGGCCATGCACAGGTGGCCTGTCTCTGCAAAGGCCACCGCGTGCTCCATGGTCTCCTTGTCGCGGATCTCGCCCATGAGGATGACATCGGGCGCCTGGCGCAGCGTGTTCTTGAGAGCCGCCTCCCAGCTGTCGGTGTCCAGCCCCACTTCGCGCTGAGTCACCACGCAGTTCTTGTGCGGGTGGACGAACTCCACCGGGTCCTCGATGGTGATGATGTGGCCGTAGCTCTCGCTGTTGCGCCAGTCGATCATGGCGGCCAGGGTGGTGGACTTGCCCGAGCCAGTGGCCCCCACCATGATGACGAGGCCCCGCTTGGCCATGGTCACTTCCTTGAGCACCTGGGGCACGCCCAGGCCGTCAATGGTGGGCAGGTTCTGTGGAATGACCCGCAGCACCATGCCCACCTTGCCCTGTTGCACGAAGGCATTCACCCGGAAGCGGCCGATCCCCGGCGGCGAGATCGCGAAGTTGCATTCCTTGGTCTTCTCGAACTCGCTGGCCTGCTTGTCGTTCATGATCGACCGGGCCAGCGCCAGGGTGTGCTGCCCGGTCAGCGGCTGGGGTGAGACCTTGGTGACCTTGCCATCCACCTTGATGGCCGGGGGGAAGTCGCCCGTGAGGAACAAGTCGCTGCCACCCCGGCTGATCATCAGCTTGAGCAGGTCGTTGATGAACTTACTGGCCTGGTCGCGTTCCATGATGGAACCCTCCTTTCAATGGGCGAAGACCGGCTGCCGCCGGGCCGCCCCAAGGCAGTCACGGCCCCATCGGGGGGCAGCGACGATACGAAGCGCGGAGCGTGGGGGCATGCGGACTTAGCCGGGGAAGTTCTCTGGAATTTTCGCCTTGCTGCGCGCCTCGGCGGCGCTGATGATGTTGCGCTTCACCAGGTCCGCGAGGTTCTGGTCCAGCGTCTGCATGCCGAGGCTGTTGCCGGTCTGGATGGCGCTGTACATCTGCGCGATCTTGTTCTCGCGGATCAGGTTGCGGATGGCGCTGGTGCCCAGCATGATCTCGTGGGCTGCCACCCGGCCAGAGCCATCCTTGGTCTTGCACAGCGTCTGCGACACCACCGCCTGCAGCGCTTCTGACAGCATCGCCCGCACCATGTCCTTTTCAGCGGCGGGGAACACATCGACGATGCGGTCGATGGTCTTGGCCGCGCTGGAGGTGTGCAGGGTGCCAAACACCAGGTGCCCGGTTTCCGAGGCGGTGAGCGCCAGACGGATGGTCTCCAGGTCGCGCATCTCGCCCACCAGGATGCAGTCTGGGTCTTCCCGCAGGGCCGACTTCAGCGCGTTCTGGAAGCTCAGCGTCATGGGCCCGACTTCGCGCTGGTTGACCAGGCACTTCTTGGACTCGTGCACGAACTCGATCGGGTCTTCCACCGTGAGGATGTGGCCGTATTCGGTTTCGTTCAGGTGGTTGATCATGCCGGCCAGGGTGGTGCTCTTGCCGGAGCCGGTGGGGCCTGTCACCAGCACCAGGCCGCGCGGTTTGAGCGCCAGGTCAGCAAAGATCTTGGGGGCGTTGAGCTGCTCCAGTGTGAGGATCTTTGACGGGATGGTCCGGAACACCGCCGCCGCGCCACGGTTCTGGTTGAAGGCATTCACCCGAAAGCGCGCCAGGCCCTGGATCTCGAACGAGAAGTCGCACTCCAGGTTCTCCTCGTACTGCTTGCGCTGGCTGTCGTTCATGATGTCGTACACCATGGCATGAACGCCCTTGTGGTCCAGCGGCTCCACGTTGATGCGCCGAACGTCGCCATGCACCCGGATCATGGGCGGCAGCCCCGCCGACAGGTGCAGGTCAGAGGCCTTGTTTTTCACGCTGAAGGCCAGCAGTTGCGTGATGTCCATGTCGACGGTTCCCCCGTGGAACTTGGTTGATACTGCAACCATTATGGCGACGATTGCTGAAGCCTTGAGCGCTGTCGCAGCGCGCCTTGACGCCGCCTGTGCCCGGGCTGGCCGCGAGGCGGCGTCGGTGCATCTGCTGGCAGTCAGCAAGACCTTCCCGGCAGACGCGGTGGCCCAGGCGCATGCGGCGGGCCAGCGCGCCTTTGGCGAGAACTACATCGCCGAGGGGGTGGACAAGATCGCCGCCTGCCAAGCGTTGGGCCTAGGCGGTATTGAGTGGCACTGCATCGGGCCAGTGCAAAGCAACAAGACGGCGCTGGTGGCCGCGCACTTCGACTGGGTGCACAGCGTGGACCGGCTGAAGATTGCGCAGCGGCTTTCAGCGCAGCGGCCCAGCCACCGGCCGCCGCTCCAGGTGTGCCTGCAGGTCAATGTGGACGGCGAGGCCAGCAAGTCGGGTGTGGCACCAGCCGAGCTGCTGCCTCTGGCGCGCGAGGTGGCCCAGCTGCCTGGCCTGTGCCTGCGTGGGCTGATGAGCATTCCGGCCCCGCGCGAGGGCGTGGAGGCGCAGCGTGTGCCCCACCGCGTCCTGCGCGAGCTGTTCCAGCGCTGCCGCGCTGAACTGGCCGCAGTGGCGGGCCTGGACGCCAGCCGCTTTGACACCCTGTCCATGGGCATGAGCGACGACCTCGAGGCCGCCATCGCCGAGGGCGCGACGCTGGTACGGGTGGGGCGGGGCATATTCGGAGAACGGGGCGCGACGGCGCCTGGTACGTGAGGAGCAGTCATGGACATTGAGGTGTTGTTCGTGGGCGGCGGCAACATGGCCAGCGCCATCATCGGTGGCCTGGCCAGGCAGGGCCGTGCCGCCGCCAGCGTGGGCGTCATCGACCCCTCGGCCGAGTCGCGCCAGCGCCTGGCCAAGAAGGGCCTGGTGACCTTTGAGAAGCCCGACCCAGCCACCGCCAGCGCCCGGCTGGTGGTGTGGGCGGTCAAGCCTCAGGCCTTCCGCGACGCGGCGCTGGACAACCGCTTTCACCTGCGCAAGGCGCTGCACCTGAGTGTGGCGGCCGGGGTGCGCAGCGACGCCATGGCCCACTGGCTGGGCACCGACCGTATCGTGCGGGCCATGCCCAACACCCCAGCCCTGATCGGCCAGGGTATCACCGGCCTGTTCGCCCGCCCTGCAGTGAACGACGACGACCGGGTGGCGGTGAACCAGCTGTTGCAGGCCACCGGCGAGTTGATGTGGGTGGCCGACGAGGCCCTGCTGGACGGCGTGACCGCGCTGTCAGGCTCGGGGCCGGCCTATGTGATGTATTTCATCGAGGCCATGATCGCGGCGGGCGTGGACATGGGCTTCTCGGCGGCGGACGCCCAGCGCCTGGCGGTGGCCACTTTCCTGGGCGCGTCGCAACTGGTGGCCCAAAGCGACGAGCCGCCCGAGATCCTTCGGGGGCGGGTCACCAGCAAGGGCGGCACCACTCACGCGGCCATCACCAGCATGGAGCAAGACCAGGTGAAGCTGCTGTTCGAGCGGGCCATTCACGCCGCCCGCCAGCGGGCCAAAGAGCTGGGCGGTGAATACGGCACCTGATCCTCGATTTGATGCTTTTCGGCTACTTCGATTGCCGGAATGGCTGATTCAACCGCCTCGATTGGCAAAGCTGAAGGCGCCCCTTCGCAGAAATTATTTGGACTTTCAGCCAAATTTGACCTGTTTCTGGGGCCTCGCATGTCAAGCCAGGGCTGAGTCCACTGCAACACCGGCAAACACGGCAAAGCCCAGCCAGTGCCCCTGGCGGAAGGCGGTGAAGCAGCCCTCTCGGGTGCGGTGGCGGATCAAGGTGTAGTGCCAGACTGCCTGTGCAGCCGCGGCGGCCAGCCCGGCGAAGTAGGGCCAGGCCAGGCCCAAGTGAGCACCCGCCAACGCCCAGGCGCCCAGAAACACGGCGTAGAAGCCCATCACGGCTGCGACATCCCAGCGACCCAGGGTGATGGCAGAGGTGTGGATACCCACCTTCAGGTCGTCGTCGCGGTCGACCATGGCGTACTCGGTGTCGTAGGCCAGTACCCAGAACAGGTTGCCCGCCAGCAGCGCCCAGGCCAGCAGCGGGACATGGCCCAACACCGCCGCGAAGGCCATGGGGATGCCAAAGCTGAAGGCCACGCCCAGCACGGCCTGCGGCATGCTCACCAACCGCTTGGCCCAGGGGTAGGCCACGGCAATGGCCAGGGCGGCAAAGCTCCAGGCCACGGTGGCGGCGTTGGTGGTGAGCACCAGGCCAAAGGCAGCCAAGGCCAGCACCGCGCCCAGGGCCAGGGCCTCGCGCACCGACACCGCGCCCGTGGTGACTGGCCGGTTGGCGGTGCGCTTGACGTGGCGGTCAAAGTCGCGGTCGGCCACGTCGTTCACGCAGCAGCCGGCACTGCGCATCAGGATGGTGCCCAGCACGAACACCGCCGTCAGGTGCCAGCCGGGCCAGGCCAGGCCGTTCTGGCGGGCGGCCATCCACAGCGCCGACAGGCTGGGCCACAGCAGCAGCAGCCAGCCGGCCGGGCGGTCCCAGCGGATGAGGTTGAGGTACAGCGCGAGCTTGGACGGCGGCTCGCTGGCAAAGCCGCTCACTCTTCCAGCAGCACCCGCAACATCCACGCGCTTTGCTCGTGCACCGTCAGGCGTTGGGTGAGCAAGTCGGCCGTCGGCTCGTCGCCCGCCTTGTCAGCCAGCGGAAACACCTTGCGCGCGGTGCGGGCCACCGCCTCGTGCCCCTGGCACAGGATGCGCACCATCTCCAGCGCCTTAGGCGGCGTGGCCGGTGCGTCCGCAAGGCTGGACAGTTTGCTGAACTGCGCATAACTGCCCGGCGCGGCAAACCCGAGGGAGCGGATGCGCTCGGCCACCGGGTCCACCGCGGCCCACAGCTCGGTGTACTGCATCATGAACATGGTGTGCAGGGTGTTGAACATCGGCCCTGTCACGTTCCAGTGGAAGTTGTGCGTGGTCAGGTACAGGGTGTAGGTGTCGGCCAGCAGCTTGGCCAGGCCGTCGGCAATGGCCTTGCGCTCTTTCTCGCTGATGCCGATGTTGACGGGCGGGGCGCCAGAGCTGGCGGCGGGGGACTTTGCTTTTGCCATGAGGGGCTCCTTGCGTGGGTCAGACAAATCGGGTCGGGGCTTGTGCACGGCCCGCAGCGCGGGCTCAGGTCAGGCGCTTGACGCCCGGCAGCTCGCAGGCATACACCGCGTTGCGCAGCGCGGCAATGGCCTCGTAGCGGGTGAAGGTCTTGCGCCAGGCCAGCACCACCCGGCGGGTGGGGATGGGCTCTGAAAACGGGATGTACTTCACATGCTCTTGCGCCACTGGTTCGCCCTTGGCGCCGCGCGGCACGCTGAGCTGCGGCACCACGGTGATGCCCATGCCCGAGGCCACCATGTGCTTGATGGTCTCAAGCGACGAACCTTCAAAGCTCTTCTGGATGCCTTCGGCCCCGCTGGCAAAGCGCGCGAACTCGGGGCAGACCTCCAGCACATGGTCGCGAAAGCAGTGGCCGTTGCCCAGCAGCAGCATGGTCTCGGCCTTGATCTCCTCGCTGGAGAGGGTTTTGCGTTTGGCAAGCGGGTTGCTCGCCGGCACCGCCACCACGAAGGGCTCGTCATACAGCGGGGCCATGGCAAAGCCCTGGTCGGGGAAGGGCTCGGCCAGGATGGCGCAGTCCAGCTCGCCGGTGCGCAGCATGTCGAGCAGCTTGACGGTGAAGTTCTCCTGCAGCATCAGCGGCATCTGCGGCGTGAGCTGGATGTTCTGGCGCACCAGATCGGGCAGCAGGTAGGGCGCGATGGTGTAGATGATGCCCAGGCGGATGGGCCCAGCCAGTGGGTCTTTGCCGCGCTTGGCAATTTCCTTGATGGCGGCCGCCTGCTCAATCACCGACTGCGCCTGGCGAATGATCTCTTCCCCGAGCCGGGTGACCGACACCTCGTTGCTGCCGCGCTCGAAGAGCTTGACGTCCAGTTCGTCTTCCAGCTTCTTGATGGCCACCGACAGGGTGGGCTGCGACACGAAGCAGGCTTCGGCCGCGCGGCCAAAGTGCTTCTCCCTGGCAACGGCCACGATGTACTTCAGCTCGGTGAGCGTCATGCCGCGAGTTTTAGCACTACGCCTGTTCAGGCTGCGCCAGGCTCAGGCCTTCAGGTACTCCGCCCGCCCGCCCAGCCAGCGCGCCATCAGGGCCTCGGCGGCTGCCGGGTGGTCGCGCAGCAGCGTGGGCGCGGCACGGCGCGCCCAGTTGAGCAGGTCGGTGTCGAGCGCCAGATCGGCAAAGCGCAGCAGCGGTGCGCCGCTCTGGCGCGCGCCCATGAACTCGCCAGGGCCGCGAATGTCGAGGTCGCGTCGCGCAATCTCAAAGCCGTCGTTGGTCTCCCGCATGGCCTTCAGGCGCTCGCGCCCGGCCTGGCTCAGCTCGTCGCCATACAGCAGCACACACACGCTGGCCGCCGCGCCACGGCCCACCCGGCCGCGCAGCTGGTGCAACTGGCTCAGGCCAAAGCGTTCGGCATGCTCAATCACCATCAGGCTGGCATTGGGCACATCCACGCCCACCTCGATCACGGTGGTGCTGACCAGCAGGCCCATGTCGCCCCCGGCAAACAGGCTCATCACCGCGCGCTTCTCGGCCACCGGCATGCGGCTGTGCAGCAGGCCCACCATCACGGGCCTCGGGGTGCCTGGCGCATTGAGCGCATCGGTCAGCTCGGCATGCGTGGCCGTGGCGTTGCTCAGCTCGTTGAACTCGGGTGTTTCGCTTTCCTCGATGAGCGGGCACACCCAGTAGGCCTGCCGCCCGGCGGCCAGCTCTTCGCGGATGCGCTCAATCACCTCGGCACGGCGGCGGCTGGTGAACACCTTGGTCACCACCGGCGTTCGGCCGGGCGGCAGCTCGTCGAGGGTGCTGACGTCCAGGTCGGCGTAGTAGCTCATGGCCAGGGTGCGCGGGATGGGGGTGGCCGTCATGGCCAGGGCGTGCGGTTCAATGGCTGGGTCATCGTGGTGCGCCTTTGAACGCAGGGCCAGGCGCTGGGCCACGCCAAAGCGGTGCTGTTCGTCAACGATGGCCAGCCCCAGGCGGGCAAACTGCACCCGTTCCTGAATCACCGCGTGGGTGCCCACCACCAGGCCTGCGGCCCCAGACGCCACCGCCTCGAGCATGGCGTCGCGCTCCTTCTTCTTCTGGCTGCCGGTGAGCCAGGCGGTGGTGATGCCCAGTGGCTCCAGCCAGCCAATGAGCTTGCGAAAGTGCTGCTCGGCCAGGATTTCGGTGGGGGCCATCAGCACGCACTGGAAGCCCGCGTCGATGGCCACGCAGGCGGCCAGCGCCGCCACCACCGTCTTGCCAGAGCCCACATCGCCTTGCAGCAGCCGGTGCATGGGTACGCCACGCGCCAGGTCGCGGGCAATCTCGTCACCCACCCGGCGCTGCGCCGCAGTGAGTGCAAAGGGCAGCGCGGCCAGCAGCTTGTCATGCAGGCCGCCCGCACGGGCCACCAGGGGCAGTGCCTTCAACTGCGCCCGCTCGGCGCGGGCCTGCAGCTGCGAGAGCTGCTGGGCCAGCAGTTCTTCAAACTTCAGGCGCAGCCAGGCGGGGTGGCTGCGGTCTTCCAGCGTGGACAGGCTCACCTCGGGGCCGGGCTGGTGCAACAGGGCCAAGGCCTCGCGCAGGCTGGCCAGCCCTGGGGGCAGCAGGGCGTCCGGGACGACCTCGCGAAGGTCGGCCCGGCCCAGCCCACCCAGCACGGCGCGGCGCAGCGTGGCCTGGGCCAGGCCAGCCGTGGTGGGGTAGACCGGCGTCAAGGCGGTTGGCAGGGGCGCACCGGGTTCGATACCGCGGAACGCGGGGTGCACCATCTCGAAACCGAAGAACCCACCCCGCACCTCGCCCCGCACGCGGACCCGCCTGCCTGGGGCCAGGGCCTTCTGGTGTGAGGGGTAGAAGCTGAAGAAGCGCAGCTTCAGCACGTCAGAGCCGTCGTCCAGCGTCACCAGCAACTGGCGCCGGGGGCGAAACGCCACTTCGCTGTCAGTGACCACGCCCTCCACCTGAATCGTGTCGCCGCCACGGGCGTCCCGCAGGCGGGTGATGCGCGTCTCGTCCTCGTAGCGCAGCGGCAGGTGCAGGGCGAGGTCGATGTCGCGCAGCAGGCCCAGCTTGCGCAGGCCTTCCTCAAGCGGGGTGCGGGTGGCGGGCTTGGCCGCAGGGCTGCTGGCGCGCGGGGGCATGAAACAATTCTGCCGCTTACCCGATGCACATGACCCTCGACGACTTTGACTTTGAGCTGCCCCCCGATCTGATCGCGCAGCACCCTGCGCCTGAGCGTACGGCCAGCCGCCTGCTGGTGGTTGACGCGGCCCCTGGGGGCCTGCATGCCAGCGGCCAAGCTTCGGTGCACCACGAAACCTTTGCCGACATTGAGGCGCACTTCACCAGCGGCGACGTGCTGGTGTTCAACGACACCCGGGTCATCAAGGCCCGCCTGCTGGGTGAAAAGGCCAGTGGCGGCAAGGTGGAGTTGCTGGTGGAGCGGGTGCTGCCAGGCCAGCGTGTGGTGGGCATGCTGCGCGCCAGCAAGACGCCCAAGCCTGGCGGCGTGATCCACTTCGCCCATCCGCTGGACCGTGCGCAGGGGCAGTTCAGTGCCACGTTGGTGGGCCGGCAGGACGACTTCTTTGAGTTGCAGTTCCCCGAAGAACCCTTCGGGTTGCTGGAGCGCTTTGGCAGCGTGCCCCTGCCGCCCTACATTGGGCATGCGGCCGACAGCACGGACGAACAGCGCTACCAGACGGTGTATGCCGACAAGCCCGGCAGCGTGGCAGCCCCCACCGCTGGCCTGCACTTCGACCAGGCGCTCCTGGCCCGTCTGGAGTCGCGCGGCGTCGTCCTGGCCCGGGTGACGCTGCATGTGGGGGCGGGTACCTTCCTGCCGGTGCGCACCCAGAACATTGCCGAGCACAAGATGCACAGCGAGTGGTACGACATCCCTGCCGCCACCGTGGCCGCAGTGCAGCGTGCGCAGGCACAGGGCGGGCGGGTCACTGCGGTGGGTACCACCTCGATGCGCTCGCTGGAGGCCGCCGCGCAATTTGGCGGCGGCGCCCTGGTGGCTGGTGCCCGCGAGACCGACATCTTCATCACGCCGGGGTTCAGTTTCAAGGTGGTGGATCGACTGATCACCAACTTCCACCTGCCCAAGAGCACCCTGATGATGCTGGTAAGCGCCTTTGCCGGGCATGCGCAGGTGATGTCGGCCTACCAGCAGGCCATCGCCCAGCGCTACCGCTTCTTCAGCTATGGCGATGCCATGCTGCTGAACCGCGCCCCGCCCGAAGCGGCAGCTGCGAAAGCCTGACCCATGCTCAAGTTCGAAGTCAGCCGCACCCACGGCCATGCCAGGCGCGGGGTGCTCACCCTGCGCCACGGGGTGGTGCAGACGCCCATCTTCATGCCGGTGGGCACCTACGGCACCGTCAAGGGCGTGAGCCCGGCCTCGCTGGAGCGCATGGGTGCTCAGATCATCCTGGGCAACACCTTTCACCTGTGGCTGCGCCCGGGGCTGGACGTGCTGCGCACGTTTGGGGGCCTGCACCGTTTCGAGCAGTGGCAGCGCCCGATCCTCACTGACAGCGGCGGCTTTCAGGTGTGGAGCCTGGGGGACATGCGCACCATCACCGAACAGGGCGTGACCTTCGCCTCGCCGGTGAATGGCGACAAGCTGTTCATGTCACCCGAGGTGTCGATGCAGATCCAGACGGTGCTGAACTCCGACATCGTGATGCAGCTGGACGAGTGCACGCCCTACGAGACCAAGGGGCACCTCACCACGGCCGACGAGGCCCGCGCCTCCATGGAGATGTCGGCCCGCTGGGCCTGGCGCTGCAAGGCCGAGTTTGAGCGGCTTGAGAACCCCAACGCGCTGTTCGCCATCGTGCAGGGCGGCATGCACGAGGCCTTGCGCACCGAGTCGCTGCAACGCCTTGGCGAGCTGGACACCCCGGGCATCGCCGTCGGCGGTCTGAGCGTGGGAGAGCCCAAGGAGGACTTCTACCGGGTGTTGCGCCACATTGGCCCCCAGCTGCCCGCGCACAAGCCGCACTACCTGATGGGCGTGGGCACACCGGAGGACCTGGTGGAGGGCGTGGCCAACGGCATCGACATGTTCGACTGCGTCATGCCCACCCGCAACGCCCGCAATGGGCGGCTCTTCACCCGCTTTGGCGACATCAACATCCGCAATGCGCGCTTCAAGCAGGACGAACGGCCGATTGACCCCACCTGTGCCTGCGAGGCCTGCGGGGGCGGCTTCTCAAGGGCCTACCTGCACCACCTGGACCGCTGCGGCGAGATGCTGGGGCCCATGCTGGCCAGTGTGCACAACCTGCACTACTACCTGAACCTCATGCAGGAGGTGCGTGACGCGCTCGACGCGGGCACCTTCGACGCCTGGCGCGCACAGTTCCACGCCGACCGTGCGCGCGGGGTGGACTGAGAGCGCTGCTCAGCGCGGCCGGTTGGATTGCTCGCGCACCTGGGCGCAGTAGTCCACGTCGGGCGACAGGCCGGCCACCCACACCGCATCAAACCCCACCTGCCCGCTGATGGGCGTGGTGCGTGCCGCACGGGTGATGGTGGGCGCCGCACCGCGCTCGGCAGGCACCACCGGCTGCAGTGCACTGGGTGGCGTGGCGCGCCAGACCAGCGAACGCACGGTCAGGCTGGGCAGTTGCCGCCGGATGTGCCAGGGTACGCCAAAGCGCTGGTCGGCATGGAAAGCCCCTGTCAGCAGGATCACACGCTTGGCATGGCGCTGCCATCGGGAAATGGCCGTGATGGCCATGCTCTGGTCGCGCGCCACCTGCACGCGTGTCATCGGGTCGAGCTGTGCATCAGGCAGCAGGTCGCAGTGGCCTTCTCGTACCTGCTCGCGCAGGGCGGCAAATATGTCGGGCGTGACCGCGCGCTGCAGGGCTTCGTCACGCATGGCCAGCACGATGCGGGCCCTCGGGTGGTTGGCGCCCACCACGGGCACGCCAGCACGCACTGCGGCCATGACAGCTGGGCCGTAGGAGGCCCAGGGCCAGGCGCGGTCGTCCCATTGCAAGGCCGCCTTGACCTGGTCTTCGGTCGCGTTGGCGGCCAGTCCATCGGTGGTCTGGCCAGCCTCTGCCATCTCCAGCAGCAGGGCGCCAAGCTCCCCCGCGCCGGCGTAGCGGCGCACCACCAGGGCATGCAGGCGGTGGTGCTCGGGCACGTCATGCTGCTCACCGACCACCAGCACACGGGCCTCGAACGCCACCTCGTCCACCAGGTCAGCGAGGGTGGCGTCGATCCGGTCTGGCGCACCGCCGGGCGCTGGTGCCGGCGTGGTGCATGCCATCAGGCTCAGCACCCCGGCGGCGCAAACCAGGGCACGAAGGCCGCGATGCAGAGACAGATGATTCATTGAAGTCGATGCTATCGCAGCGGATTCACCGCCTTGCCTAGACTGCTGCCCCATGCCCTGGATTCGCATGGCGCTTACCCTCGCGGCAGCGGGCGTGGCCGCCGAACTCTGCGTCTGGCTCAAGACGCCCCTGCCCTGGATGATCGGCCCGCTGGTGGCCACGGCCTTGCTGAGCGCCCGGGGCGTTCCCACTGCGGCCTGGCCGCCGCTGCGTGATGCGGGGCAGTTGGTGATTGGCCTGGCGCTGGGCCTGTACTTCACGCCGCCGGTCATCGCGCTGGTCACCGGCCATGCGCTGGCCATTGCCGTTGGCATCGTCTGGGCCCTGCTGATCGGTGCGGGCTTCAGCGCCTGGCTGCGTTGGTGGTCTGCGCGCGGTGGGCTCTCGGTGGACCGGACCACGGCGTACTTCTCGGGCTGCATTGGCGGTGCCAGCGAGATGGTGGTGCTGGCGCAGCGCCACGGCGGGCAGCTGGACCTGGTGGCTGCCTGCCACACGCTGCGGGTGCTGATGGTGGTGGTCATCGTGCCCTTTGGCTTCCAGTTTGCGGGGCTGGCGGGCATCGACACCGCCCTGCCAGGGCCGAAGGCAGTGCACTGGGGCGGCCTGCTGGGCTTGCTGGCGCTGGCATCGGCCGCCGCCTGGTTGCTGGCCCGGCTCAGGCTCACCAACCCCTGGATGATCGGCCCGCTGCTGGTGGCCCTGGTGCTGACCTCGAACAACGTCGAATGGTCGGCCTTGCCTGGCTGGCTGGTCAATGCGGCGCAGCTGGTGATCGGGGTGGCGCTGGGCACACGCTTCACGCCCGCCTTCCTGCATCAGGCCCCGCGGTGGATGACGGGCGTGGCCCTGGGCACTCTGGGCCTGCTGCTGGTGTCGGTGGGCTTCGGCCTGGCGCTTGGCTGGGCCACCGCCTTCCACCCGGCCACGACGGTGCTGGCCACCGCACCCGGCGGCATCGCCGAGATGTGCATCACGGCCAAGGTGCTTCAGCTGGGCGTGCCCATCGTCACAGCCTTTCATGTGACGCGCATGGTGGGCGTGGTGCTGCTGGCCGGCCCGCTGTATCGGTGGATGGTGCGGCCGGCCGCTGCCGGAGAGCCGGCCTAGGTTGGCAGCAGACGCGCAACGCGTTCGGCAGACACATCGCCCAGGCAGCGGGTGTGGCCGAATCGGCATTCGCGCTCAAAGCAGGGCGCGCAGTCCAGCGGGGGTTGATAGGCCGGGTCGCGCTTGAGCCAGACCACCTGTGCCATGTCGTTGAGCGGCGGGGTGTGCTCCGGGCTGGACGATCCAAACAACGCGACTTGCGGCCTGCCAAGCGCAGCAGCCACGTGCATGAGGCCCGAGTCGTTGCTCACCACTGCCGCGGCGCCCGCGATGAGGTGCAGGGCCTGCGCCAGCGTGGTCTGCCCAGCCAGGCTGAGGCATGCCCCGCCCGACTCGGCCACGATGGACTCGCCCAGGGCAGCTTCGCCGCTCGAGCCGAGCAGCACGGCCCGCCGCCCCGCCCCTGCCGCCTGCCGGGCCAGCGCCGCATAGTGCTGGGCGGGCCAGCGCTTGGCGGGGCCATAGTCAGAGCCAGGCACCAGGGCCATGTACTCACCCCCCTTCAGCCCGAACGCGGCGAGCGTTGCGTCACGCGCTGCCGCCTGCACCACAAGCTGCGGGCGGTCGGCCTCGATATCCGTTTCCCCGCTGAGGGCCGAATAGAACGGCACCATCGGGCTGCGGCTGCCTTTGGCCGGGTTGCGCAGGCGGTGGGTCAGCAGCCCCACGCGCGCTTCGCCCAGATAGCCCACCCGCCTGGGAATACCCGCAAGGAAGGGCAGCAGGGCGCTTTTCAGTGAGTTGGGCAGCACGTAGGCCACGTCGAACTGGCCGTTCATCTGGCTTGCCAGCGAGCGCCTGGCCCCCAGCTCAAGCCGCCCCTTGGCGAAAGGCAGAGGCAGCACCTGGGCCACGGGTGGCATGGCGGCAAACACGTCCGCCAGGTGCGGCAAGGCCGCCACCGTCACCCGCTCGCCGCGCGCGGCCAGACGGCGCAGCAAGGGCTCGGCCATCACACAGTCGCCCAGCCACTGTGGCGCAATCACCAGTGATCGCACCACCGTGGCGGTGCCGTGGGGGCTGCGCACGGGCAGGGGCCTGAAGGTTTGCGCCCGTGTGGTGGGCTCAGTGCGCGCCGTGGAAATGCTCACCCTCGGCCAGCCGGTACAGGGTGCCGCAGTAGGGGCATTTGGCCTCGCCCGTCTTGCCCACGTCCAGGAAGACGCGCGGATGCGTGTTCCACACCTTCATGTCTGCCTTGGGGCTGGGGCAGAACACGCCGCCCTGGGGGTTGAGGTCCTGGGCCTTCAGGCTCACCACGGCTGGATGCTGGATACCACTCATGGGTCGACTCCGGGGCTCACACCTTGCTGAGCCAGTGGGCGTACTTGGGGTTCTTGCCATTCACGATGTCGAAGAACGCCGTCTGGATCTTCTCCGTCACCGGGCCGCGCTGGCCCGCGCCAATCTGCACCCGGTCAAGCTCGCGGATGGGCGTCACTTCAGCGGCGGTGCCGGTGAAGAAGGCCTCGTCACTGATGTAGATCTCGTCGCGGGTGATGCGCTTTTCCACCAGCTTGATGCCAAGGTCCTGGCAGATGTGGAAGATGGTATTGCGGGTGATGCCATTCAGTGCGCCCGCCGACAGGTCGGGTGTGTAGACCACGCCCCCCTTGATGACGAACAGGTTCTCGCCTGCGCCCTCGCTCACGAACCCGCTGGCGTCCAGCAGCATGGCCTCGTCGTAGCCGTCGTCCACCGCCTCCATGTTGGCGAGGATGGAGTTGGTGTAGTTGCTCACCGCCTTGGCCTGCGTCATGGTGATGTTGA
>CAZRRW010000041.1:6826-14566 GCA_964602505.1 uncultured Burkholderiaceae bacterium | reverse complement strand
GCTGGCCGAGCTGATCAAGCGGGTGGAGCCCACGGGCAATGCCAAGTTTGTGGAGTTCGTCACCCTGGCCGATCGCGCCCAGATGCCCGGCTTGTCCAGCCCGGTGCTGCAGTGGCCCTATGTCGAGGCCTTGCGACTCGACGAGGCCAACCACCCGCTCACCTTGCTGACATTTGGCCTGTACGGCGAAGTGCTGCCCAACCAGAACGGCGCGCCGGTGCGGCTTGTGGTGCCGTGGAAGTATGGCTTCAAGAGCGGCAAGTCCATTGTGCGCATCCGCTTCACCGAGCGGCAGCCCACGCCCAGCTGGGTGCGCAGTGCGCCGGAGGAGTATGGGTTCTATTCGAACGTGAACCCCAATCGCGACCACCCGCGATGGAGCCAGGCCACGGAGCGGCGTATCGGCGAAGACGGCCTGTTCCAGCGCAAGCGGGCCACCTTGATGTTCAACGGCTATGAGGCACAAGTCGGCCAGATGTACGCTGGCATGGACCTGAAGGTCAATTTCTGAAGTC
This sequence comes from uncultured Burkholderiaceae bacterium, assembly GCA_964602505.1. Lineage (GTDB taxonomy): Bacteria > Pseudomonadota > Gammaproteobacteria > Burkholderiales > Burkholderiaceae_C > CAZRRW01. The sequence continues at coordinate 14,051 of CAZRRW010000041.1, read as the reverse complement.
TGCATCCGCCCAGTAGGTGCCCGTGTTTCCTGGCTTGCAGCCTTTTTTCATGAAAATGAATGAAAAATGGCTGAAACGCCCGTAAAGGCTGCGCCTTCCAGGCGGAAAGCTGCGCCCCCCAGGGGCTGGCTGCTGTGCGCGTGGGCCAAGCCGCTGCTGTTCGTGGCCTGTCTGCTGCCTCTGGCCCAGCTGGTCTGGGGCGCGGCCACCAGCACCTTGGGAGCCAACCCAGCCGAGGCGCTGATTCGCGCAACAGGAGACTGGACCCTGCGCCTGCTGTGTGTGACGCTGGCGGTGACGCCGCTGCGCCAATGGGGGGGCTTGTGGCTCGGCGCAACCCGCACGGCACCCTTGGCGCGTTTTCGCCGGATGTTGGGGTTGTTTGCCTTCTTCTACGGGGGGCTGCACCTGCTGGCGTATGGCTGGCTGGACATGGGGCTGGTCGTGGCTGACATGGCCAGGGATATCGTCAAGCGCCCCTTCATCCTGGTGGGTTTCGCCGCCACGGCCTTGATGCTGCCCCTGGCAGCCACGTCGTTCAATGCAGCCATCCGGGCACTGGGGGCCCGGCACTGGCAAACCTTGCACAAGCTGGTGTATCTGGTGGTCGGCCTTGGGCTGCTTCACTTCTGGTGGATGCGCGCGGGCAAGAACGACTTTGTCGAGCCCTCCGTCTACGTGGTCATCGTGGCCGTGCTCATGGCCGCGCGCGTGGCATGGTGGTGGCGCGGGCGCAGGCAGGCGCCCGCCACCACGCCTGTCAGGGCAGCAGACGTTCGGGCCTGAGCAGGTCGGCCACGGTTTCGCGTTCGCGGATCAGGTGCATGGCTTGGCCATCCACCAGCACCTCTGGCGCCCGGCCCCGGGTGTTGTAGTTGCTGGCCATGCTCATGCAGTAGGCGCCGGCACTCAGCACCGCCACCAGGTCGCCTTGCTGCACGGCCAGATCGCGGTCACGGCCAATCCAGTCGCCGCTTTCGCAGACGGGCCCCACCACGTCGTAGCGGGTGGGTGCTGCATCGCGCTGCATCACCGGCTCGATGCGGTGGAAGGCCTGGTACATCGCCGGGCGCGGCAGGTCGTTCATGGCCGCGTCGATGATGCAGAAGTTCTTGACCTCGTTGGTCTTCAGATACAGCACCTCGCTCACGCACACTCCGGCATTGCCCACCAGGCTGCGGCCAGGCTCGATCACGATGGTGCGCCCGCTGCCCCTGCCGAAACCGCGGGCGTCCAGCTTGGCCAGGATCTGCGCCCAAAGCTCGGTGGCATCGGGTGGGGTCTCGCCGTTGTAGTTGATGCCCAGGCCACCGCCGAAGTCGAGCAGTTGGAGGCGAACGCCCTCCCCGCTGAGGGCGGATTCCACCTCGGCGACCATGTCGAGCACCCGGTCTACCGCGTCCAGGTAGGGGCTGGCTTCGGTGATCTGTGAGCCGATGTGGCAGTCGATACCGACCACCTGCAGCCCGGGCAGCGACGCGGCGCGGCGGTAGACGGCCAGGGTCTGGTCATGCGGGATGCCGAACTTGTTCTTCTTCATCCCGGTGGAGATGTAGGGATGGGTCTTCGCGTCCACGCTGGGGTTGACACGAATGCTCACTGGCGCACGGCATCCCATGGCCACAGCCACCTCTGACAGCACGTCGAGTTCGGCATCGCTTTCCACGTTGAAGCAGGCAATGCCCACCTCCAGAGCGCGGCGCATCTCGGCCCGGGTTTTGCCCACGCCTGAAAACACCACCTGCCTGGGGTTGCCGCCCGCGGCCAGCACCCGCTCCAGGTCGCCACCTGAGACGATGTCGAAGCCGCAGCCCGCCCGAGCCAGCATTTGGATGACGGCGATGTTCTGGTTGGCCTTGAGGCCGTAGCAGATGAGGTGTTGGCGCCCAGACAGGGCCTGCTGGTAGGCGCCCAGTGCAGACAGGATGGACGCCTTGGAGTAGGCGAACACGGGGGTGCCATGGGCCCGCGCCAAGGCAGCCAGGCTCACCTGCTCCAGGTGAAGCTCACCGGCGTGCGCATGCAGAAACGGGGCGCCCGGCAGGGCAGGGGCATCAGACATCGAGGGCTCGCAGATGGGGGCCGAAGCGGCGTGAGGGGTCAGCGGAACAACGGGTCGGCTGGAATCAGCCCAGGCACGGCGGCAGCCGGTGGCTGCATCAGCGGCTCTGCCAAAGGCGTTGGCTGGGCCTGGGTGGCGGTGCCCCGGTTGACGGCCAGCGAGCTGGCCGTGTTGAGGGCGGCACGCGTGAGGCTTGCCGCCTGGACGTCGGCCGGTGGCAGCACCAGTGGGCCCTTTTGTCCGCAGGCTGCCAAGCTGCCGCACAGCCCCGCTGCGGCGGCCACGATTCCTAGAATCCTGCTTGAAACCATGGACGAAATTGTAGGAGCCCACCACCGTGCCAACCCCCGCAGCGACTGAGTCCTCTGGTGCCACCTGGGCATCGCTGACGGACGCCCGCTATCGGGAACTGGCCGAGGCCGCCTTGCAGCGTGTGGAGTTGGCACTGGATGCCGCCACCGACGCCGACGACGGCCCGGATGTGGACGCCAAGCGCACTGGCGGGCTGCTGGAGATGAAGTTCGCGTCCGGGGTGATGGTGGTGGTGAACCTGCAACCCCCGTTGCACGAAATCTGGCTGGCCGCCAAGACCGGGGGCTACCACTTCAAGTGGGACGGCCAGTGCTGGCGCGACACCCGGGGCGGTGAGGAGTTCTTCCACATGCTCAGCCAGGTGGCCAGCGACGCGGCAGGCGCGCCACTGCGGTTCTGACCCTGCCCCCGGCTGTTGTGCCCGGGGTTGCCAGACGTGGCTGCGAGGTTCAGTTGCGGAAGATGTCGAGGATGCGGCGCCGCTCGCGCTCGTCCTCGGCGGAACGCGGCGGCGGGCCCGCCGAACCTGGCGCGGGCTTCTCGTCCTTGTCGAGCCCCACCCTGCTGACGCCCGCCCCTTTGACGTATTCGTCGTAGTACCACTCGCCGCCGACGTTCAGCACGCCCTCGGGAGCGGAGGATTCGCGAACCGGCACGCCTCGCAAGGAGGTTTCCATGAAGGCGATCCACACCGGCAGGCTCAGCCCACCCCCGGTCTCCCGGTCGCCCAGCTTGCGGGGGTTGTCGTAGCCAATCCAGACCACCGCCGTCACGCCATTGCCCGCAAACCCCGCAAACCAGGCATCTATCGAGTCGTTGGTGGTGCCGGTCTTGCCATACACATCCGGTCGCTTGAGCTGGGCTTGGGCCTTGGCCGCCGTGCCCGCGCGGGTGATCTCCTGCAGCAGGCTGGTCATGACGAAGGCGTTGCGGGCATCGATGGCGCGGTAGTCTTCGGTCAATTCCGGCGGCTTGAACTCCACCAGCACCTTGCCCTTGGGGTCGGTGATCTTCTTGATGAGATATGGGTTCACGCGATAGCCGCCGTTGGCAAACACGCTGTAGGCCGACGCCATCTGCAGCGGAGTCACCGAGCCTGCGCCCAGTGCCATGGTCAGGTAGGGCGGATGCTTGTCCGCTTCAAACCCGAAGCGGGTCACCCAGTCCTGGCCGTACTGGGCACCGATGGACTGCAGCACCCGGATCGACACCATGTTCTTGGACTTCGCAAGTGCACGCCGCAATGACATCGGGCCGTCGAAGGTGCCGTCGTAGTTCTTCGGTTCCCAAGGCTGGCTGCCCGTGGCGCCCGAGTCAAAGAACAAGGGCGCGTCATTGATGACCGTGGCAGGCGTGAAGCCCTTTTCCAGCGCTGCCGAGTAGATGAACGGCTTAAAACTTGAGCCAGGCTGGCGCCAGGCCTGGCTGACGTGGTTGAACTTGTTCTTCTCGTAGTCGAAGCCGCCCACCAGGGCGCGGATGCCACCGGTGCGGGCATCCATGGCGACAAAGGCGCCCTCCACCTCTGGCAACTGGGTGATCTCCCAGTTGCCTTTGGGCGTCTTGACCACCCGGATCACCGCACCACGCCGGATGCGGATATTGGGCGCAGCCTTCTCGCTCAACCCTGAGGCGGCAGGTTTCAGGCCTTCGCCCGTGATTTCGATGGTGTCACCGTTGGCCCGCACCGCCACGATCTTCTTCGGGTCGGCGCTCAACACCACCGCAGACAGCACGTCCCCGTTGTCCGGATGCTCGATCAGCGCGTCGTCAATGGCATCGTCGGCCCGCTTCGGGTCGCTGGGCAGGTCGATGAACTTCTCGGGCCCCCTGTAGAACTGGCGGCGCTCGTAGTCCATGATGCCTTTTCGCAAGGCTTGGTACGCCGCCAGCTGCTCGCTGGCCACCAGGGTGGTGTGGACGTCCATGCCGCGGACGTAAGCCTCTTCGCCGTACTGCGCGAACACCAGCTGCCGCGCCATCTCGGCCACAAACTCGGCGTGGCTGCGCCCCTCGGGCCGGGCCTGGATGCGCAGCTCTTCCTTCTTGGCTGCTTCGTACTGGTCCTTGGTGAGATGGCCGTTTTCGAACATCCGCTCCAGGATGTACTGCTGGCGCGCGGTGGCGCGCTTCGGGTTCACCACCGGGTTGAAGCGCGACGGTGACTTCGGCAGTCCGGCGAGCATGGCCGCTTCTGCGGCCGTGATGTCCTTCAGGGGCTTGCCGAAGTAGATCTGGCTGGCGGCCGCAAAGCCGTAGGCTCGCTGGCCTAGGAAGATCTGATTCATGTACAGCTCGAGGATCTGATCCTTGGTGAGCTGGTTTTCGATCTTCAAGGACAGCAAGATTTCGTAAATCTTGCGTGTGAGTGTTCGCTCACTCGACAGGTAGAAGTTGCGCGCGACCTGCATGGTGATCGTGGAAGCGCCCTGTTGGCGACCGCCACTGAAGCTGGCCAGGCCCGCACGCATCACGCCCACGTAGTCCACTCCGGTGTGCTGATAGAAGCGGGCATCCTCGATGGACAGCACCGCGTTCTTCATCACGGCCGGAATCTCGTTGATCGGGGTCAGGTTGCGTCGCTCTTCACCGAACTCGCCCAGCACCGTGCCATCTTCAGCCAGCACCCGCATAGGCAGTTTCGGGCGATAGTCGGCCAAGCCACTGACGTCCGGAAGGTTCGGGTAGGCGACCGCAAAGGCCACTGCCAGGGTGGTCAGGCAGGCCAAGCCCAGCCCGACCGCAACGGCCAACGCTTGCCATAGCCAGCGTTTCCAACGGGCGCCGTCCATCCACATACCCACCTTCTCGGTGGGAGGGCTCGCTGGCGAGGTGTTTTGGGGGGCTGCGGTGGGAGGGGACATCGGCAGTTGGCGCGTTCTTCGACCGGGCCGCAGGCTTATCGAGACATTCCACCTGTCAAGGAGAGGGGATGCATCAGTATGACGATTATAGAAAGCCTGTCGTCAGTGCAGGTATGGAAGCCCATGTGTGCTTTTGGCAACGTAGTTGAGAATTCCCGGTTTGAAAAGCCTATATCGAACAAGGAACTTACTGCTAGCATTCAAGTACTTTCTTAAGATTTTTGGCGTGTCGCGGTGACTCGCGGAAAGGCGTCGCGTGGATTTGCTCGGAACCTTGCTTGGGGGGCGTGAGCCCGCTCTGATCGGCTTGGACATCAGTTCGTCCAGCATCAAGCTGGTTGAGCTCAGCCGTAGCAAGACGGGCGAGCTCGTGCTGGAGAGAGCAGCATTGGAGCCCCTGGAGAAAGGATGGGTCACCGACGGCAACATCGAGAAGTTCGATGAGGTGGGTGAAGCGGTCTCCAGAGTCGTCAAGAAAAGCGGAACCAAAACCAGGAACGTGGCTTTGGCGCTACCCCAGGCTGCGGTGATTACCAAGAGGATTGTTCTTCCTGCCGGGTTGCGCGAAGAGGAGTTGGAGATCCAGGTTGAGCAGGAGGCTAACCAGTACATCCCCTTTTCCCTTGATGAAGTCAGTCTCGATTTCTGTGTGCTGGGGCCTAGCGCGACCTCTGCAGGTGATATGGATGTGCTGATTGCGGCTTCGCGCAGGGAGAAGGTGCAAGATCGTCAGGGGGTCGCGGAAGCGGCTGGCCTGAAGCCAGTGGTCATGGATGTGGAATCCTATGCGTCGCGGATGGCGGCCGCCCGTCTGATCGAGACCATGCCAGGGCGTGGTCAGGATCTTCTGGTGGCCTTGTTTGAGATCGGCGCGTACACGACCAGCCTGCAGGTCGTCAAGAACGACGAGCTTCTCTACGATCGGGATCAGGCGTTTGGTGGTGGGCAGCTGACTCAGACCATTGTCCGGCAGTACGGGTTCTCTGCTGAGGAAGCGGAGACCAAGAAGAGGGCCGGCGAGCTACCTGAGGATTACCTCGACGCTGTGCTGAGCCCCTTCGTCGACAGCATCGCGCAAGAGATCGGCCGGGCGTTGCAGTTCTTTTTTACATCAACCCCCTACAACGCTGTGGACTATGTCATGGTCGCTGGCGGCAGTTCCGCTTTGCCGGGTTTGGTGGAGCGGATCACGGAGCAAACGGGCTTTGCTTGCCTGGCGGTCAATCCGTTCGAAGGCATGGTGATGGGCGAAAACGTGCGTGAAAAGCGCTTGCGCCGTGAGCTGCAGTCCTATCTGACTGCATGCGGACTGGCATTGCGGAGATTCACGCAGTGATCCTGATCAATCTGCTGCCCCACCGGGAGGCGCGCCGCAAGCGGCAGCGTGAGCTGTTTTTTGCCTCCCTGGGTGCCGCCGTGTTTGCGGGCGGTGTCCTGCTTGGGATCGGATATCTTGGTGTCCAGGCGATGATCGTCACGCAACAGTCGCGCAATTCGGCCTTGAAGGCGGAGATCACCCGGTTGGACAGCCAGATCAAGGACATCGCCACACTTCGAACCGAGATTGACGGTCTGCGGGCTCGCCAGCAGGCTGTGGAGGATCTGCAGGCCGATCGTAATCAGCCTGTGTTTTTGCTCGAGGAGATGGCGAAGCAGTTACCCGAGGGAGCCTACGTCACCCAGATGAAACAGGAGGGCCAGGTTGTCACCATCAACGGGTTCGCGCAGTCTCAAGAGCGGGTGTCGGAGGTTCTGAGAATCTTTGCCAATGACTCCGAATGGCTTGAACGGCCGGAGTTGGTCTTCATTCGTGCCTCCAACCTGACCATTGGCAAGGATGCAAAACGTCTGGCCGAGTTCCAGATGCGGGTATCGCTCAGGCGACCGCGCGACAAGGATGCACAGAAACCCGACCCCTCAAAGGCTGGCTCTGCGACGCCTGTGCCCAAGAAAGCCTGAGAGCAGACCTGAAAAGTTGTGACCATGG
>CAZRRW010000041.1:0-6813 GCA_964602505.1 uncultured Burkholderiaceae bacterium | reverse complement strand
TTCCGGATTGTCAGCCCCCAAGCTGAACATTGATTTTGCGGCGCTCAGTGCCAGTGTCACAGATCAGTTCCGGGGCCTCAATCCCAATGACCCGAGCAAGTGGCCGGTCATACCGCGTACCCTGCTGCTGGCTGGTGCCGTGATCTTGGTGGTGGTGGCAGGATGGTTTCTGTGGCTTTCTGGCGAACAGGGTGTTCTGAGTGCTGCCGAAGCCGAGGAGGTACGGCTTAAGGAGGACTTCAAAAAGAAGTACGCACAAGCGGTGAACCTAGAGACTCTGCGCCGCCAGCGGGAACAGGTGCGGCAGTACGTTCTTCAGTTGGAAAAGCAGCTGCCTAGTAAGGCGGAGATGGATGCACTGCTGAGCGACATCAATCAGGCAGGTATCGGCCGCGGTTTGCAGTTTGAACTCTTTCAGCCGGGTGGTGTTGCCGTCAAGGAGTACTACGCCGAGTTGCCGATCACGGTCAAGGTGACGGGCCGCTATCACGAGATCGCTGCCTTTACTGGTGATATTGCCAACCTGTCCCGGATCGTCACATTGAACAACCTAGCAATCTCGACGGGCAAAGATCCCGGCATGTTGGTGCTGGATGCGACGGCGAAGACCTTTCGCTATCTGGATCCGGAAGAGGTTGCGTCCCAGCGGAAAACTCAGCCGGGAGCCAAGAAATGAACGCGGCCCCTTTGCGATGCCGCAGATTCGGCCGCTGGCGGCCAAGCTTGGCAATCGTCCTGTTTGTGGGCTTGGCTGGCTGCGGTGAGTCGGGCGAGGGCAGCGTCAGTCAATGGCTGCAGGACCAGCGTGCCGCAGCCAAGCCCACGGTGCCGGCGATTCCGGAGCCCAAGCGCTTCACCCCATTTGCATACACGCAATCAAGCGTGATCGATCCGTTCAACCAGCAGAAGCTCGCTGTGGCGTTGAAACAAGAGGTCGTTCGATCCAGCAATCTGGTCACGCCAGAACTGAACCGCCGCAAAGAGCCTTTGGAGGCCTATCCGCTGGATGCGATCGCATGGGTTGGCAGTCTCATCCGTGGTGGGCGGCCATCTGCCCTGGTTCGGGCTGACAACCTGCTGTATGAGGTCAAGGTCGGCAACTATCTGGGTCAGAACTATGGGCGGATTGTGAAGATCACGGAAACCGAAATGACCCTGCGAGAGATCGTGCAGGATGCCGCTGGCGAATGGATTGAACGCACGGCGTTGCTACAACTACAGGAGCGTAAGTGATGACCCCGCAACAAACGAATCCGCGGCTGCAGGGTCGATGGCTCCGATGGGCGCTGGGTTGTGCGGCGCTTTGGCTGGCTGCAACTGCATCCGCGCAAGTGACTATCGAATCCGTGTCTAGCAGCCTTCAGCAGGGCGCAGAGGTGCTGCGGATCGATCTGTCACAGGCTCCAACGGCAGTGCCGGCAGGATTCACGATCCAGTCTCCGGCCCGTATTGCGCTGGATTTTCCGGGTGTCAGTAATGGCACGGGCCGAAACCTAGTCGATATCAATCAAGGGAATTTGCGTTCTGTCAACATTGTTCAGGCTGGAGACCGTTCCCGGATCGTCCTCAATCTTCGCCAGCCGACTGCCTATCGCGCACAGATCCAAGGTAAGTCCCTGCTGGTGGTGCTCGACCCGGTCTCCCCCGTCGCGGCGCAGACAGCCCCGACACGGTTTGCGGAAGCATCGGCTCGGGATGTTGCTCCGATCCGGGACATTGACTTTCGGCGAGGGCAGGACGGCGCTGGCAGAGTCGTGGTCGACTTGCCGAACAGCCAGGTGGGGGTTGACATTCGCCAGCAAGGCCAGACGTTGGTGCTGGAGTTCCAGAGGGCTTCGCTTCCCGAGAGCCTACGCAGACGTCTGGACGTCGGGGATTTCGGTACACCGGTCCAGAGCATCACCACGTTTCAAAGTGCCGACCGGGTTCGCATGGTGGTGGAGCCTCGCGGCAATTGGGAGCATTCGGCATACCAGAGCGACAACCAGTTTGTCCTGGAGGTTCGCGCCAGGACCGAGGATCCGAACCGGTTGTCGCAAGGTCCCGGTTTCACCGGCGAGAAGTTGTCACTGAACTTTCAGAACATTGAGATTCGCTCTCTTCTGCAGGTGATTGCCGATTTCACCAACTTCAACATCATCACGTCTGACTCGGTGACAGGCAACGTAACCCTGCGCCTCAAGGATGTGCCGTGGGATCAGGCCTTGGACATCATTCTTCAGTCCAAGGGCCTGGGGATGCGGCGCTCTGGCAATGTGCTGCAAATCGCTCCGCGAGACGAAATTGCGGCTCGTGAGCGTCTGGAGTTGGAGGCGCGCAATCAGATCAACGATCTGGAACCTCTGCGCACCCAAAACTTTCAATTGAACTACGCCAAAGCAGCGGATGTGGCTAGAGCTCTGCTGGGTGTTGGCGTGCCCGGGGTGGCTGCTGCGCCGAGTGCGCCGACCGCTGGGGGGGGCGGAGCGGCCGCAGCCTCCGCCCGAATTCTTTCTCGGCGTGGCAGCGTTATTCCAGAGGTGCGTACCAATCAGCTCTTTGTTACCGATATCGCCTCAAGACTGGAAGCGGTTCAGCAACTCGTTTCACGCATCGATATTCCCGTCCGCCAGGTCATGATCGAGGCGAGGATCGTGGAGGCGGATGAGCGGTTCGGGTCTCAGCTCGGCGTTCGTCTGGGTGCAACCATCCCCCAGACCCGGCTGGGCGCAGGTCGCAGTGCCCAGGTTGGGGTGTCGAATGCCGCGCTGCCGTCAGCCAATACGGCCTTCTCCAACTTCGTGAACCTGCCGTCGAGTGGTGCAGGTGGCTTTGCGCCAGCGACGGTTGCGCTGGGTCTGTTTGGTCAAGCCGCCAATCGATTGCTGGCCTTGGAGCTGTCTGCGCTGGAGTCTGATGGGCGTGGACGCATCGTCTCCAGTCCGCGTGTGATCACCGCTGACCAGGTGAAGGCCTTGATCGAGCAGGGTACTGAGTTACCGTACCAGACGGCCACAGCCAGTGGTGCAACAGCCATCGCCTTCCGCAAAGCGAACCTGAAGTTGGAGGTGACTCCGCAGATCACGCCCGAGGGCGCGATCATCCTCGATCTGGATGTCAACAAAGACACGGTAGGGCAGCTCACCACGGCGGGTTTTGCCATTGATACACGGCATATATCGACCCAGGTGCTGGTTGAGAACGGTGGCACTGTCGTGATCGGCGGCATCTTCCAGCAGGTCGAACGCGAAGATGTCACCCGGGTCCCGGTGCTGGGCGATCTGCCAGTGGCCGGTGTGTTGTTCCGCAATCGCTCGCGTACGGCGACGAAATCCGAGTTGCTTGTTTTCATCACGCCTCGAATCGTGTCCGAACGCGCCGCTGCGCGTTGATTCTCAAGAAGCCGATTGCATTGGTGGGCCTGCCAGGCAGTGGCAAGTCGACCGTGGCGAGGCAACTTGCCCGACGCTGCGGGCTCCTGTCGAGCGATACCGACGAGTTGATCGAAGCCCGGCTTCACGAGCCGATCCGTGAATTCTTCGAACGTCAGGGTGAGGGTGCATTTCGCGATCTCGAATCGGAGATCCTTTTGGGCGCGCTTGGTGATACACAGCACGCGGACTTGCTGTCGACCGGAGGCGGGATCGTGCTTCGCCAAGTTAACCGCGATCTCTTGAAGGAACATGCTACGGTCGTGTATCTGACGGCCACCCCTGAAGAGCTTGCCAAGCGTTTGCGACATGACTCGAAGAGGCCCTTGCTGCAGGTGCAGGACCCTTTGGCCAAGCTTCGCGAGCTGCACCGGCTGCGTGATCCGCTTTACCGTGAAGTGGCAGACTTCTGCATCGAAGCGGGTCGCACTGGGTTACGCTCCCTAGTTGGACTGGTCCAGATGCAGCTGGAGTTGGCGGGCTGCCTGCCAGACCGGCCTTTGCGGAACAATGCCCGCTGCGTCCAGCGCAACACCAGCCGATGAACTCTGCCCAAACCCGCTCCCACGTCTCGCTGGGTGACCGCAGTTACGACATCCTGATCGGAACGGATCTGCTGCCGCGAGAGTCCAGCTACGACGGGCTGCCTCGCTCTGACCAGGCGATGGTGGTGACGAATGACCGTGTCGGACCGTTGTATTCGAAACGCCTTCGTGGTGTGCTTCAAGCCCGCCACCGTATGGTGCATCAATGTGTTTTGCCGGATGGTGAAGCGTTCAAGGACTGGCAGCATCTCAGTCGCATTTTCGATGCCCTTTTGAGTCACGGGGCCGACCGGAAGACCGTGATTTACGCGCTGGGTGGTGGTGTCGTGGGGGACATGGCTGGCTTCGCTGCAGCCTGCTACATGAGGGGAGTGCCATTTGTCCAGATCCCTACCACCCTGCTCGCGCAGGTCGACTCTTCGGTCGGTGGCAAGACAGCCGTCAATCATCCGTTGGGCAAGAACATGATTGGGGCGTTCCATCAACCCATCCGGGTGATCTGTGATCTCGACACCCTGGCCAGTCTGGGAGATCGGGAATATCGCAGCGGTATCGCCGAGGTTGTGAAGTATGGTGCCATCGCTGATGCCAGCTTCTTTGCCTGGCTTGAGCAATCGATGTCGGCGCTGCTGTCGCGAGATCCAGTCGCTCTTGCACAGGCCGTCAAGCGCTCCTGTGATATCAAGGCCAAAGTGGTGGCGGCTGATGAGCGGGAGGCGGGTGTGCGTGCGCATCTCAACTTCGGGCACACCTTTGGGCATGCCATCGAGGCTGGTCTCGGGTTTGGCGCATGGCTTCATGGGGAGGCTATCGCGGCGGGTATGGTCATGGCCGCCGATTTGTCATGTGCCCTTGGTTTGATCACGCAGCCTCAGGCGTTGAGGGTCGAAGCCTTGGTCGCCGCCGCTGGTCTGCCCATTCGTGGTCCGGCGCTGTCTACAGACGATTACCTGCGCCACATGCAGCTAGACAAGAAAGCAGAGGCGGGGCACATCAATTACGTGGTGCTTGAGAACCTTGGAACGGCTGCGACTCGACGAGCGCCGCATGGCGTAGTGGCCCAGACTCTCAAGCGACTTGGAGCTGTCTGATCGATGGCGCGCCGACCGCGCCTGGTGGTTGCTGGTGTGCCGGTGCATGTGCTCTGGCGAGGCACCGCTGGGTCACCGATCGTCCAAGACGATGAGGATCGGGCACGGCTGCTGCATGAAGTGCGAACGGCCAGCCTGGGCGGCGTCATGCGAGTGCACGCCTATGCCCTGATGCCTGACCATCTGCACTTGGTGCTGACTGTTGATCAAACCGCTGTCATCTCTGCCTCACTTCAGGCGGTGGGCCGCAGCTATGTTCGGTACTTCAACCGTCGCCATGGTCGCTCGGGCACCTTGTGGGAGGGGCGATACCGCTCAACGCTACTGGAGCCGGCAGCCTGGGTTCTCCCCTGTCTGCGCTACGTAGAGCAGAACCCGGTGCGTGCCGGCCTCGCGCCGACCGCCGAGGCATATGCATGGTCGAGTCATCGGCATTGGGTCGGGCTGGCCAACGAGTCATGGCTCAGCCCGGCGTCCGACTACTGGGCATTGGGCAACACGCCCTACGAGCGCCAGGAGCGATGGCACCGCTGGTGCCAAGATGAGCCATCGGCCCTGGAGCTGACTCAACTGCGGCGCCATGTGCACAGCGGATGGCCCTTGGGGGCAGCAGCGTTCATCGATGGACTGGAGGATCAACTGGGTAGCCGCCAAAGGCCGGCTGCTGCAGGACGGCCGAGAAAGCGAGCGCTTCTGCTGGAGCAGCGTCCAGAGGACCCGGCATCGGGGCGAACCCAATAATTGATCCGCCCCCGATTTATTGTCCTTGCGGCAACAATCGGGTTTAATCTCTTGCGACCCCAAAATAAATGTCTTGAACGATTTGCTGCGGCGCACTAAGCTTCGCGTCCCGCTCGTCGTGTGCCGCGGCGCTGGTCTGTTGCCATCGCTGGGAGTTGTTGGTCACTCGCGTCGAGTTGAATGACCCCACCGCACAGGACTCGCCATGCGCCCACTCGTTGCCCCCTCCGAACTTCACCACGTCCCAAGCCGGCTTGCAAGCGCCGAACTGACAGCGGCCAGCATCGACAGTGCTCGACAGCAAACCGAGGTGCTTGGGCTGTACAGCCCAGATCGCGAGCATGACGCCTGCGGTGTCGGCTTCGTGGCGCACATCAAGGGGGCCAAGTCGCATGCCATCGTCCAGAACGGCCTGAAGATCCTTGAGAACCTCGACCATCGTGGAGCGGTGGGGGCCGATGAGCTGTGCGGCGACGGCGCTGGAATCCTCATCCAACTGCCGGATGATTTCTATCGCGAGGAGATGGCACGCACTGGCATCGCTCCCGATGGCTCCGTCGGCGTGCGGCTGCCCGCACCGGGTGAGTACGGCGTTGGGATGATCTTCCTGCCCAAAGAGCACGCCTCCCGCCTGGCCTGTGAGCAGGAACTTGAGCGCGCCGTCAAGGCGGAAGGGCAGGTGGTTCTTGGCTGGCGTGACGTGCCTGTCAACCGCGCGATGCCGATGTCACCGATCGTGCGCGACAAAGAGCCGGTCATTCGGCAGATCTTCATCGGCCGTGGCACAGACATCACGGTGCCCGACGCCCTGGAGCGCAAGCTGTATGTCATTCGCAAGACCGCCTCCAGCGCCATCCAGAACCTCAAGCTCAAGCACTCCAAGGAGTACTACGTTCCTTCCATGAGCTGCCGCACCGTGGTCTACAAGGGCCTGCTGCTGGCCAATCAGGTGGGGGAGTACTTTCTGGACCTGCAGAACGCGAAATGCGTGTCCGCATTGGCCTTGGTGCATCAACGCTTCTCTAC
>CAZRRW010000040.1:1538-14657 GCA_964602505.1 uncultured Burkholderiaceae bacterium | reverse complement strand
GATTTTCAAATTTTGATTCATTTGAAATTCTTTAGTGGCCTTCATTCATTCTTAATTTGTTAATTTTCAAGAGCCGTCCGGCCCAAAAACATTGAACCCTTTCGGGGTTTTGCCTTTTCGATGACTTGCTTGCATTTCAAACCATGAAGCTCTATCACGGCCCTGGTGCCTGCTCCTTTGTTCCCCTCGCCTGCCTCGAGCGGGTGCGCGACTCCGATGGCATTGACTTTGACGTGGTCACCCTCAAGCTGCACAAGGGCGAGCAGGCCACCCCCGAATACCTGGCCCTGAACCCCCGCGGCCAGGTGCCGTTGCTGGTGGTGGACGGCAAGCCCCTGCCACAGGTGATGGCCATCGTGGGCTACCTGGAGCAGCGCTTCCCCAAGGCGCACCTGCTGCCGGTCGAGCCGAGGGCCCGCGCCCAGGCCGTGTCCATCCTGGCCTGGTTCAACAACACGGTGCACCCGACCTTCACCCACATCTTCATGCCGCAGAAGTTCGCCGCCACCGACGAGGCCAAGGCCGAGGTCAAGCGCCACAACCTGGGCCTGTTCCGCCAGCAGCTGGCCGAGGTGCAGGGCATGGTCAAGCACGGCGGCACCTTCATGGTAGGCCACCAGTTCAGCCCCCTGGATGCCTACGCCCTCACCTTTCTGCGCTGGGCGGGGCTGGCCGGCATCGACCCGGCGGCCGACTACCCCGACTACTGGGCCTGGGTGCAGAAGCTGGCCGAGTACGGCCCGGTCAAGCGCGCGCTCGAGACCGACCGCGTACCGCTGAACACCTATCGGCCAGCGTAGCGCTGCGGCACCACGCTCGCCGCGTCAGCGCACGGTGGGCACCCTCAGCGTGAACATGGCCCCTGGCGACTGCCCTTCCTGCGGGTGCAGGCGCAGGTGCGGCCGGGCGTCGTCGAGGCTGATGGTGGCGCTGTGCTGTTTGGCAATCTCGCGCACAATGGCCAGCCCCAGGCCCGAGCCGTCGATGCCGGTGCCCAGCGTCCGGTAGAAGGGGTCGAACACCCGTTCCCTCTCTTCGGGCACCACGCCGGGGCCAGAGTCTTCCACCTGCACCAGAGCCAGGTCGCCCAGGCCGTCATGCAGCACCCGCAAGGTGACGCGCCCGCCCGCCGGGGTGTAGGCCAGGGCGTTGTCCACCAGGTTCTTCAGCATTTCGCGAAACAGCACCGGGTGGGCCATCACCTGCGCCGGCACTGCGGGCGGCTCAAAGCCCAGGTCGATGCGCTTGTCCAGCGCCAGGGGCACCAGGTCGCGCACCACGGGCTGGGCCAGGGTGGCCAGGTCGTGTGCATGCAGAGCCAGGCCTTGGCCGCTCACCTCGGCGCGCGAGATCGCCAGCAACTGGTTCACCACATGTGCGGCCTGCTGGCTGGAGCGGGCAATCTGCCGCAGCGTGGCGCGCAACTCGGCCGGGTCGCCAGTGCCTGCGTCCAGGGCGCGCTGCGCCAGTTCGGCCTGCATGCGCAGGCCAGCCAGCGGGGTCTTCATCTGGTGGGCCGCATCGGCCAGAAAGCGCTTCTGCGTGCGCAGCATGGTCTCCAGCCGTTGCAGCAGGCCGTTGATCGACTCGACCAGCGGGGCTACCTCTTCCGGGGCCTGGCTCACGTCCAGGGCGCTCAGGTCGTCCGGGCGTCGCCGGGCAATCACGCGCTGCAGTTCATTGAGCGGGCGGATGCCGCGCGTCAGCGCCAGCCACACCAGCAGCACCGCCAAGGGCAGCACCACAAACTGCGGCAGCATCACGCCCTTGATGATCTCGTTGGCCAGCTGCGAGCGCTTTTCCTCCGTCTCGGCCAGCTGCAGCAGCACAGGTGGGTGGTTGGGGTTGGGCCGCACCCACAGGTGGCCAATGCGCAGGGTGTCGCTGCGCACAATGCCTTCGCGAAAGCGCACCCGCGCCTCGGATCGGCCGTCGCGTGCCTCGGCGCGGTCGTCCTTCGGCGGCGCGGGCAGCTCACGCTCGCCGTCAAGCAGCTCGCCGCGGGTGCCCAGCACCTGGTAGAACACCACGTCGGCGTCGTCGGCGCGCAGCACCTCGCGCACCCGTGCGTTCAGGCGGAAGCTGGCGTTGCCCCGCGCGTCCACCTGCACCTGCTGGCCCATCAGCAGCAGGGCGTTCTCCATGGCGCGGTCATACGGGCGGTTGGCAATGTCCTGCGCCACCAGCCAGGTGAGCACCAGGCTCACAGGCCACACCAGCAGCAGTGGGGCGAACATCCAGTCCAGGATCTCGCCGAACAGCGAACCCACTTTCTGCGGGCGGGGCGCCGCCTGGCTGGCGGGCAGGGCCTTGGGCGTGGCCGTCAGGCCCACCCCGGCCGGGGTGTCGTCAGCCCTGGATTCGCTCAAGGCTGTAGCCCAGGCCGCGTACCGTGGCAATGCGGATGGGGCCAACCTCGATCTTCTTGCGCAGGCGGTGGATGTACACCTCGATCGCGTTGGTGGTGACTTCGTCACCCCATTCGCACAGGCGCTCCACCATCTGCTCCTTGCTCACCAGCCGCCCGGTGCGCTGTAGCAGCACTTCCAGCAGCCCCAGCTCGCGTGCCGACAGATCGATGGTCTGCCCGTCGATGGTGGCCACCTTGCCCACCTGGTCATATTCCAGCGGGCCGTTCTTGATGAGGTTGGTGGCGGCCCCGCCCATGCCGCGCCGTGTCAGGGCGCGCACCCGGGCCTCCAGCTCCTGCAGGGCAAAGGGCTTGGCCATGTAGTCGTCGGCGCCCAGATCCAGGCCCTTCACCCGGTCCTCCACCGCGTCGGCGGCGGTGAGGATCAGCACCGGCAGCTTCGAGCCACGCGCGCGCAGGCGGCGCAGCACGTCAAAGCCGTGCATGCGGGGCAGGTCCAGGTCGAGGATGAGCAGGTCGAATTCCCCGCTGGCCAGGGCGGCGTCGGCTTCGGCCCCGTTGTTCACCCCGTCGACCACAGCGCCAGAGGCCCGCAGGCCCCGCACCAGCCCGTCGGCCAGCACCTGGTCGTCTTCCGCAATCAAGATGCGCATGTCCTGCCTCCTTGCCGCAGATGGCGGAACCGCTGTCGGGTCACCGCCTTGTCACTGCCTGGTCGAGCGCGGCCTGCTCGCTTTCGATTCTAGGAGTGCCTTTTTCGCCCCCGCCATCAGCGCGTCGCCCACGGCGTCCAGCGCCGCCGAGCCCAAGGCCCAGCGGTGCCAGTGCAGGGCCACGTCCAGCAGCACCTTCGGCTGCACCGCCACCAGGTGGCCCTCGGCCCGCCAGGCACTGGCCTGCAGGTGCGGCAGCACGCCAATGCCCCAGCCCTGGGCCACCGCCTGCAGGTACGACTCGCTGGAGGGCACATGCACCTCCACCAGGCGGGGCTGGCGCACCCCAAAGGCCTTGGCCACCCAGGTGTGCTGCATGGCGTCCTTGCGGTTGAACACCAGAAAGGGCACCTGGGCAAAGTTGTGGCGCGTCAGGCCGCGCACCGCGTCGCCGCGCAGCCAGCGCTGCACAAAGGCCGGGCTGGCATAGGCGCCGTACCGTATCACCCCCAGGGCCTGCGCGGTGCAGCCGCGCAGCGGCCGGCGCTCGGTGGTCACGCAACCCAGCACATGCCCTTCGCGCAGCCAGTGGTGGGTGAAGTCCTGGTCGTCCACCAGCAGCTCCACCCGCGCCGCGCCGCCCAGCACCACCGGGCTGAGCGCGGGCATCACCCAGGTGGCCAGGCTGTCGGCGTTGACGGCCAGTGGCAAGCTGGGCGCCAGGGCGGCCCCGGTGTCGGCCTGCCCCCACTGCTGATGCCATTCGTCGGCCCACTGTGCCTGCAGGGCGGCCATCTGCCGCGCGTAGCGCAGCATGTGCTTGCCAGCGGCCGTCAGGCGCAGTGGGCGCGTGCGCACCACCAGGGGCGCACCCGCCTGTTCCTCCAGCGCTTTCAGCCGCTGCGACACCGCCGACTGCGTGATCGACAGGCGCTGGGCCGCCGCCTCAAAGCCGCCCTCGTCGGCCAGGGCCGACAGGCAGGCCAGGTCGCTGGCGTTGAAGCTCTTCATGCAGGCGGGCCTTAAAAATAAGCAATGCTAATGAAAGCCAAAGAAAATTCAACAAACTTGATGCATTCACCAGGCGGCCGAACAATGCCAACATGTTTGACGCCACCTTGCCCCACATGACCCCGTTCGAGCTGCTGCTGCGGCCGACCACCCATGCATCCAACGACATGACCGGCGCCTTCTTCAGCGGCCTGCTCCTCATGGGCGGGCTCATCGTGGCCATTGGCGCGCAGAACGCCTTCATCCTGCAGCAGGCGGCGCGCCGCCAGCATGTGGGCCTGACGGTGGCCTTGTGCACCCTGTCCGACTGGCTGCTCACCGCACTCGGCGTGTTTGGCCTGGGCGTTGCCCTGGCGGGCACCCCGTGGCTGCTGGAGGCGCTGCGCTGGGGTGGGGCCGCCTTCATTGCCTGGTACGGGCTGGCGGCGGCGCGGCGCGCCTGGGTGGGGGGTGCGTCTCTGGCGGTCAGTGGGGCGGGTGCGCCCGGCGGCGGCGTGGCCGCGGTGGTGGGCTCGGTGTTTGCCTTCACCTACCTCAACCCGCATGTCTACATCGACACCGTGCTCTTGATGGGCACGGTGGGCGCGGCCTACCCCACGCAGGGCAAGCTGGCCTTCACGGCGGGTGCGGGGCTGGCCTCGGCCTTGTGGTTCACCGCGCTCGGCTTTGGCGCGGCCGCCCTTGGGGCCTGGCTGCAACGCCCTGCGGTGTGGCGTGTGGTCGACGGCCTGATCGCCGTCATCATGCTGGCCATGGCCTACGGCCTGGCGGTCACCCCACTGGCCCGTTGAGGCGTTGCGCAAGTTGCCGCACGGGCTGCCGCACGGCCCGCCTGCGGGGATACTTGGCGCATGAGTGTCCAGCCCCTTCACACCCGCTTCACCCACGCCTGCCAACTCGGCACCCCCATGGCCCTGGCCCCCATGGCCCTGGGCAGCGGCGGTGCCTTGGCCGCCGCCTGCGCCCATGCAGGCGCGCTGGGCCTGGTGGGCGCCGGCTATGGCGACCTGGCCTGGACGCAGCGCGAGTACAGCCTGGCATTGGAAGGCACCCAGGGCCAGGCCGCAGCCCGTGCCCGGGTGGGCGTGGGCTTCATCGTCTGGGCGGCTGAGAAGAACCCCGCTGCCATCGACTGGGTGCTGGGGCTGCCCGCGGCGCAGCAACCCGCGGCGGTTTTCCTCTCGTTTGCCGACAGCGACGCGAGCCTCGCTCGCTGGTGCGCCCGCGTGCGCGCTGCCTTGCCCAAGGCCAAGCTCATCTACCAGGTGCAAAGCCTGCGCCAGGCGCAGGTGGCCGCCGATGCGGGCGTGCACGTGCTGGCCGCGCAGGGCAGCGAGGCGGGCGGCCACGGCCTGAACGCCCTGGACGGCCGCGCGGTGATGACCCTGGTGCCCGAGGTGGCGGATTGGCTTGCCAAGCACCATCCGCAAACGCTGCTGCTGGCCGCAGGCGGCGTGGCCGACGGCCGCGGCCTGGTGGCGGCCTTGGCCTTGGGGGCCGACGGCGCGGTGCTGGGCTCGCGCCTGTGGGCCAGCGCCGAAAGCCTGGCCACGGCCGACGCCAAGCAAACGGCTGTGCAAACCAATGGCGACGGCACGGCCCGCACCGCCGTGTTTGACATCTTGCGCCGCAAAAGCTGGCCGCGCGAATACGACTTCCGCGCGGTGCGCAACGCCCTGCACCGTCAGTGGGAGGGCCGGGTTGACGAACTGCGGGCCGCGCCCGACGCCGCCCGCGCCGACTACGACGCCGGCGTGGCCGCGCAAGACTTCACCCGCGCCCATGCCACCGTGGGCGAGGCCACCGGGCTCATCCACGACGTGCCCACTGCGGCCGAGTTGATTGGCCGCATCACCGCCCAGGCGCAGGCTGTCATGGCGCACCTGCCCCGCTGACCCACCGTACCACCCCAATGGCCAACACCCCACCGCCCCCGGGCTTTCTGCGCACCCCCGACGCACGTTTCCATAACCTGCCCGGCTTTGATGAGCGGGGCCTGTTTGCGCCGCACTACCGCAGCGACCTGCCCGGTTTTGAAGGCATTCGGGTGCATCACCTCGATGTGCCCGCGCCCAGCGGCATGGCCCACGCGCCCACCTTCTTGTGCCTGCACGGCAACCCTGCCTGGTGCTACCTGTACCGCAAGATGGTGCCGGTGTTTGCCCAGGCCGGGCGCGTGGTGGCGCCCGACCTCATTGGCTTTGGCCGCAGCGACAAACCGGCCGACGAGGCCTGGCACGGCTTCGAGCGCCACCGCAACATGCTGCTGGCCTTGGTGCGCACGCTGGATCTGCGGCGCATCACCCTGGTGGTGCAGGACTGGGGCGGCCTGTTTGGCCTGACCCTGCCCATGGAGATGCCCGAGCGCTTTGAGCGCCTGGTCGTCATGAACACCGCACTGGCCACCGGCAGCCTGCCCAGCGAGGGCTTTGCGCAGTGGCGGGCCTACAGCAACAGCCAGCCCGACCTGGACATCGGCAAGATGCTCAAACGCGGCAAGCCCGACATGAGCGCCGACGAGGCAGCGGCCTACAACGCGCCGTTTCCAGACGCCACCTACAAGGCTGCCATCCGCCGATTCCCCAACCTGGTGCCCGAGCACCGCGACGGCGAAGGCGCCGAGGTGTCGCGCCGCGCCGCCAAGTGGTGGGCCAGTGAATGGGCTGGCCCAAGCTTCATGGCCGTGGGGGCGCAAGACCCAGTGCTCGGCCCGCCACAAATGGTCGCCTTGCGGCAGCTCATCCGCGGGTGTCCCGAGCCCCTGCTCATTCCCGAGGGCGGGCACTTTGTGCAGGAATGGGGTGAGCCGATTGCCCGCGCCGCACTCGCGGCATTCGCGGCGGGGCGTTGAGCGCATCGCGTCGCGCAGGGGCTGTCCCGCAGGCCCTGCGGGGCCTTTCTGGGTGGGCACTGTCGGCGCGCTGACCGCGGCCTAAACTTGATGCCCTTCTAAGAGACACCCCCATGGGCGCGAACGAAATGAACACGCACGGCTTGCCGCCGGAGCTTTCCATGCAGGCCAGTGCGCCCGCCGTGGACCACTGGGTGGGGGGCAGGCTCCTGTTCGGCCCGCCGCCCACTGAAGGCGGCCGCTGGCAGACCATCACCAACCCGGCGCTGGGGCATGTGACGGGCCATGTGGCCCTGGGCGGCGACCAGGAAGTGGCTGCCGCAGTGGCCGCTGCCAAGGCGGCCTTCCCGGCCTGGGCCGACGCGCCCCCGCTCAAGCGGGCGCGGGTGATGTTCAAGTTTCTGGAGCTGGTCAACCAGCACAAGGACGAGCTGGCGCGTTTGATCACTGCTGAACACGGCAAGGTGTTCACCGACGCGCAGGGCGAGGTCTCGCGCGGCATCGACATCATCGAGTTCGCCTGTGGCATTCCGCAGCTGCTCAAGGGCGACTTCACCGACCAGGTGTCCACCGGCATCGACAACTGGACGCTGCGCCAGCCCCTGGGTGTGGTGGCGGGCATCACGCCCTTCAACTTCCCCGTCATGGTGCCGTGCTGGATGTTTCCGGTGGCCATTGCCTGCGGCAACACCTTCATCCTGAAGCCCAGCCCCATCGACCCCAGCCCCTCGCTGGCCATGGCCGAGCTGCTGAAAGAGGCCGGCCTGCCCGACGGCGTGTTCAACGTGGTGCAGGGCGGCAAAGAGGCGGTGGACGCCCTGCTGGTGCACCCCGACGTGAAGGCCATCTCCTTCGTCGGCTCCACGCCCATCGCCAACACCATCTACGAAACTGGTGCCCACCATGGCAAGCGGGTGCAGGCCCTGGGCGGCGCCAAGAACCACATGGTGGTCATGCCCGACGCTGACCTGGACCAGGCCGTGGACGCGTTGATCGGCGCGGCCTATGGCTCGGCTGGCGAACGCTGCATGGCCATCAGCGTGGCGGTGCTGGTGGGCGACGTGGCCGACAAGATCGTGCCCAAGCTGGCCGAGCGTGCCCGTGCGCTGAAGGTCAAGAACGGCATGCACCTCGACGCCGAAATGGGCCCCATCGTCACGCAAGCGGCCAAAGACCGCATCACCGGCTACATCGAGACCGGCGTAGCCGAAGGTGCCCAGCTGGTGGTGGACGGCCGTGGGTTCGACGCCTCCAAGGCAGGCCAGGGCTGCGAAGAAGGCTTCTGGCTGGGCGGCACCCTGTTTGACCAGGTGACGCCGCAGATGAAGATCTACAAGGAAGAAATCTTCGGCCCGGTGCTCAGCTGCGTGCGGGTGAAAGACTTTGCCGAGGCGGTGGCCCTGGTGAACGCGCACGAATTTGCCAACGGCGTGAGCTGCTTCACCCGCGACGGCAATGTGGCGCGCGAATTCGGCCGCCGCATCGAGGTGGGCATGGTGGGCATCAACGTGCCCATCCCGGTGCCCATGGCCTGGCACGGCTTTGGCGGCTGGAAGCGCAGCCTGTTTGGCGACATGCACGCCTACGGCGAAGAAGGCGTGCGCTTCTACACCCGGCAAAAAAGCATCATGCAGCGCTGGCCCGAAAGCATTGCCAAGGGCGCCGAGTTCGTGATGCCCACCAGCAAATAAGGCCCGTTCGGGCCCCCTGACGTGGACTTCAAGCCCCTCATCACGCTGATCGCCATCGTCAACCCGATCGGCATCATCCCCTTTTTCATCCACTACACCCAGGGCTTCACGCCCGAGCAGCGGCAGCGCACCGCGCTCATTGCCTCCATCACGGTGTTCTGCGTCATTGCCATCAGCGCCCTGGCGGGCCTGAAGGTGTTGGAGTTCTTCAGCATCACCTTGCCAGCCTTTCAGGTGGGCGGCGGGCTGCTGTTGATGCTGAGCGCCATGGCCATGCTGAACGCCCAGCCGGCTGAAAGCAAAAGCACCGCCGAAGAGCGGGAAGACGCCGCCACCAAGGCCAGCATCGCGGTGGTGCCGCTGGGCATTCCCCTGCTCACCGGCCCGGCCACCATCTCCACCGTGGTGATCTACGCCGAAAAGGCCAAGACCTGGATGCAGCTGGGCACCCTGGTGGGCTACGCGGTGGCGGTGGCGGTGGCCACCTGGCTGGCCTTCAAGGCCGCCGAGCCGGTGGCCCGTGTGCTGGGCAAGACGGGCATCAACGTCATGACGCGCTTGATGGGCCTCATCCTTGCCGCGTTGGCGGTGGAGGTGATGGCCGATGGCCTGTTGAAGCTGTTCCCGGTGCTGGGCTCGGCCGCGCTCAGGTAGGCCCGCGCCCCCAGCGCTGGCCCACCCAGGCGTCCAGCGCCCAACGCCCCGGCCCAAAGCTGGCCAGCACGGCCAGCAGGGCGCCCCAGGTGAAATGCTGGAACAGCGCGGGCTCGGCCAGACCGGGGTAGGACACCACCGCCACGATGTTCACGACAAACAGCGCCAGCGCCGCATAGCGCCCGCCCAGGCCCAGCACCAGCAGCACCGGGAACACCACTTCACCAAATGTGCCGGCGTAAGCCGCCAGGGTGGGCGGCAGCAGCGGCACCTTGTATTCCTCGGTGAACAGCAGCAGGGTGGTTTCCCAGTCGCGCAGCTTGGTAAGCCCCGCAAGCCAGAACACCTGTGCCACATACAGGCGCATCAACAGCAACAGCGGGCTTTGCAGGCTGCTCAGCAACCGATTGCCCAGTTGAACCAGGGGCGCTGCGCGGGCGGTCAGCGTGTTCATGCCAGCTCCTTGGCCGCGGCATTCACGGCCGTGGTCACAAAAGCCAGGTCGTCGCCCTGGGCTTGCAGCACCCGCACCCGCCAGCCATCGCGGAACACCACGGCCGTTTGCGCCTGGTTCACGTTAGGGCCCGTGTCGTCCGGGTGGCGCACATCTTGGTGCCACTACCAGATGTCGACGATGGCAAAGGCACTCTCCACCACCGCAAAGCCAGGCGGCATGGGCTGGGGCTGCCCGGCTGCCGCCGCGCTGGGGTTGGGGGCCGTCTCGGCCTGGTGCACGGCCCACTCCAGTTGCGCCACATCGGGCAGGTAGGCCAGCTCGGGCTGCGCCTGCACAGGCTCAAACCCGCGCAGGAAGCGCGCAAAGTGCTGGCCAAAGCGGTTGAGGTCGCCGCTGGTAGAGCCCTGCGCCTGCGCATGGGCGCGGGCCAAGGCCTCAAAGAATTCGGTGCCCACCAGCTGCTGCACCACCGGGAAGGCCGCCTTCAAGGCCGCCAGGCGCCCGGCGCGCACATTGGCGCGGTACACCTCCAGCCGCTCGGCCGCCACGGCCGGTGGCTCGCGAAACAGGGCCAGCGCCGCGCTGGCGTCGCCGCGGGTCAGCAGGGCCTGGGCAAACAGGTGCTGGGTGCGCGCCAGGGCGTGGCCCTGGGCTTCAGGCTGCACATTCAAGGTGGGCATGGGGGTCTTTCGTGGAAAGGCGGCCCAGGGCCTGGTTGGCCCGGGTCACGTCGGCCAGCAAGGTGGCCAGGGGGGGCAGGTCGGTGTCCCACTCCACCAGCGTGGGTGTGGGGCCAAGTTCATCCAGCGCCTGCTCGTACAGGGCCCACACCTCGGCGCACACCGGCGCGCCGTGGGTGTCGATCACCAGGCCGGGCGTTGCGGTGTGGCCCGCCAGGTGCATCTCGGCCACGCAGCCGCGCGGCAGCTTGCGCCATTCGGCCACTGCTGCGGTGCCGTGGTTGAGTTGGTTCACATACAGGTTGTTCACGTCCAGCAGCACGCGGCAGCCGGTGCGGCGCACCAGCTCGGCCAGCAGTTCAAACTCGCTCATGTCGGTGTGCGCAAAGCGCAGGTAGGCCGACACGTTCTCCACCGCAATCGGGCGCTTCAGCGCGTCTTGCACCCGCTGCACATTGGCACACACGACGGCCAGGGCCTCGGTGGTGTGGGGCAGGGGCAGCAGGTCGTTCAGGTGGGGGGCGTCGGGCTGCGCGCCCAGCGAGCCCCAGCACAGGTGCTCGCTCACCATCCAGGGCTCTACCGCGCCTGCCAGCGCCTGCAGGCTGGCCAGGTGGCTGGCCCGCACACCTTGCGGCGTGCCCAGCGACAAGCCCACGCCATGCAGGCTCAGCGGGTAACGCGCGCGCGCCGCCAGCAGGGTGGCCAGGCCCGCACCACCGGCCAACTGCCCGGGTGCCGACGAGAAGAAGTTCTCGCTGTGCACCTCAAGCCAGGCGCCCTGGCCCGCCAGGGGCTGGGTTTCCAGCACGTCGCGGTAGTGCGGCTGGCGCAGGCCAAAGCCTGCGGCCAGTTGGGCGTGGCCTGGCATGGCGCCGGGGCTTACTTCTTGGCCGGGGTGGCTGCGGGCGTGAGCTTGCCGCCCATCTTGGTGCAGGTGCCAGCCGCCACGAACTTCCATTCATTGGGGTCGTTGTCCACCTTGCTTTGCCCGGCGCACGAATGCGTGCCCGTGGCGTTGGCGCAGTCGTTCTGGCCGGCCTTGGCAATGCCGTAGCACTTTTCCTTGCCACCGCTTTGCGCCATGGCGGCAAAGGGGGTGGCGGCCACGGCGGCAGCGGCCACAGACATCAGAACGGCTTGAAGGGTTTGGGTTTGCATGGGGTTCTCCTCGATCCATCGGGCTGGTTGGACAGCAGTGCCGGTTTGCGCTGCTGAAGGCCAAGTCGCCCATGCTGGAAGTGGGGTTACAGCCCCGGTGAACTTTTTGTTTGGCGCGTTGAGTAACCTTTGTCGGCCAGCCAGCGACCTGCCCCCTGTACGACGATGCAATCTCAGCGACTGGACGACACCGAAGCGCGGCTGCGCGGCCTGTTTGAGGCCGCGGGCCAGGGCGATGGCGCTGCCTATCAGGCCTTTCTGCGCGCCATGGCCACACACCTGCGGGGTTACTTCCGCAGGCGCATGAACCAGTGGCCAGATGATGTGGAGGACCTGGTGCAAGAAACCCTGCTCGCGCTGCACAACCAACGCCACACCTGGCGCGGGGACTGCCCGCTCACGGCCTGGGTGCACGCCATTGCCAAGTACAAGCTCATTGACCAGTTGCGCCGCCACAGCCGCACCAGTGCCCTGCACGACCCCATTGAAGACGGCATGGACGAAGCGCAGGGACTGTTCAGCATGTCTGACGAGCAGGCCAGCGACGCACGCCGCGACGTGACCGCCCTGCTGGACGAACTGCCCGAGGCGCAGCGCACCGCCATCGTGCAAACCAAGCTGCAAGGCCGCAGCGTGGCGGAGTGTGCTGCCGCCACAGGCATGAGCGAGTCGGCCGTGAAGGTGTATGTGCACCGCGGGCTGAAGGCCCTGGCCTTGCGCATGAGAACCGCATGAGGGCGGCGTGAACCCCGCAGCCCAGAAAGAGACCCCATGAAAACCGACGACTTCGTGAACCTGCTGGCGGCCAACGCCGCCACCCTGCCCAGCAGCCCCGGCGGCTTTGGCCGGCGCTTTGCCGGCCTGGTGGCCGTGGGCCTGCTGGCATCTGCGCTGGTGATGGCGCTGGAGTTCGGCATTCGCACCTGGTACGGCAGCGACCTGGAAGGCGCCATGTTCTGGGTGCGCCTGGCCTTTGTGGGCCTGGTGGGTGCCAGCGGCCTGGCCATGACCTGGCGGCTGGCCCACCCCGGCCTGCCTGTGGCCCGCTGGCCCCTGGGCGTGTGGCTGCCCCTGGTGACCATGGCAGGGCTGGCGGTGCAGGTGCTGGCCGCTGCGCCGGCCGAGGCCCGCAGCAGCCTCATCTTCGGCAGCACCTGGAAGGTGTGCACCCTGAACATCGTCACCCTGGCCGTGCCGGTGTTTGCGGCCCTGGTGGTGGCCCTGCGAAGCGCCGCCCCCACCAACCTGCGCGGCACGGGCGCCGCTGCGGGCTTTGCGGCGGGCGGGCTTGGCGCTTTGGTCTACACGCTGCACTGCCCGGAACTGGCCGCGCCCTTCCTGGCCATTTGGTATGCCCTGGGCATGCTGGTGCCCGCTGCCCTGGGCGCGCTGCTGGGCCCGCGCCTGCTGCGCTGGTAAGGCCGCCGCCATGAGCATCCTTCACCGCCGCGCCCTGCTGGGTGCTGCCGCTGCCACCGCGGCCCTGGCCCCCTGGCCCACCTGGGCTCAAAGCGCCAGCCCAGGTGCCTTGCCCCTGCCCGCCGGCCCCATGCGCCTGCGCGGCCCCCAGCTGGACGGCACCCCGTTTGA
>CAZRRW010000040.1:1277-1501 GCA_964602505.1 uncultured Burkholderiaceae bacterium | reverse complement strand
CCCTGGTGTTCTTCTGGACCACGCGCTCGTCTGTGGCGCGCGACGAGCTGCCCGAGGTGCGCCGCAACTTTGAAGGCTGGCGCGGCAAGGGCTTTCACCTGGTCACCGTGAGTGACGACGCGCTGCTGCAAGACGCGCTGGACTACGAGCGCGCGGTGGGCCTGAGCATGCCGCCCCGAAGCCGCTTCCCCCGCCTGTGGCGGCGCGAGCCAGGTTACACCGAC
>CAZRRW010000040.1:0-1258 GCA_964602505.1 uncultured Burkholderiaceae bacterium | reverse complement strand
ATTTGGCCCCCTGCGCGAATACCCCGTGTCGTTCTTGGTGGGGCGCAACGGCAGCGTGGCCAAAGCCTTCAAGGGGCGGCTGGGCAACGCCGGGTGGGACGAGATTGCGGAAGTGCTGCTGACCTAACCCGCGGACACTTCCAGCAGCGCCTTCGGGTTGCGCTGCGCAATGGCCAGCAATGTGCGCGCCGCTCCGCTCGGCTGAATGCGGCCCTGCTCCCAGCCTTGCAGCGTGCGCACAGAAACGCCCAGCAGCTTTGCAAACTGAGACTGCGAAAGCCCCGTTTTCTGGCGTGCTTCCGTTGCGGGGCTCAGCACCACGTGGCCTCGCCCTGCCTTCATGTCCTTGATGGACCGCAAGATCTCGGCCCCGATGTCCCGTTTGGCCTCAAACGCGGCGAGCTCTTTGGCGGACAACTTCTTAGATTTCGAGAGCATGGCGAATCTCCTTCAACGTGGCGAGAGGGATATTCTCTTTTTCGGCCTTGGCAAACAACGTGATCAAGTAGATGTCTTGCGTAACGGTGCGCAGCAGGTAAACCACCCGCACGCCGCCTGACTTGCCGGTACCGGGCCGTGACCAGCGCACCTTGCGCACGCCACCGGAGCCGCGGATCACGACCCCGTCTTCAGGGCGAGTGGCAATGTGAACCGCGAACTCTGCCCGTTCGTCTTCGTCCCAGTACAGCGGCCAGAGCTTTTGAAAGATTGGGCTTTCGACGACGGTCAGCATTGCACAAGTGTACGCTTTAAGCGTATTAGCGGCTCGGACCGGGCTGTAGCCAACCGCCACCTTTACCAGCCACGTCATTGAACGCGGCACCCGGCTTGTGCACACTGGCGGCATGAACAAAACGCTGCTTACCCTCGTTACCGCTGCCTTTTCTGTGTTGACTGCGGCTGCCATTTGGCAGCACGGCGTGGTGGGCATCTTTGCCGCTGCCACGCGCGACATGGCGGCCCTGCAGATCTTTGTGAACCTGGTGATTGCACTGGGCCTGGTGTTGGCTTGGCTGTGGGCTGACGCCCGCAAAACCGGCCGCAACCCCTGGCCCTGGCTGGTGGCCACCTTGTTCACTGGCTCGTTTGGGCCGCTGGTGTACCTGTTGACGGCGCGCGCAAAGCCCCACTGAGGCAGGGTGGTTGGCAAGGCTCCTGCCACCACGCTGTCAGGAGCCCCCGGGCAGACTTTGCGGCTTTCATTGTTGATTCATCAAGCAAACTGAGCCACGTTACACGTCCAATATTGAGCCACGGC
>CAZRRW010000039.1:0-15115 GCA_964602505.1 uncultured Burkholderiaceae bacterium | reverse complement strand
CAACAAATCACACCGCATAACTGCTCAGATCAGCGGTTGTGCAGACCTTCCTTAGCTTTGCAAATCACCGCCCCAAATACACATCTGAAAAATAAACAAGCGATTGACTTTGCGTATTGTCGGTGTCGGCACCAATGGCCACGCCAGTGATGGGCGGCGTGTCTTCACCAAAGGCGCGGCGGTAGTCTTCGGCCACGTTGCGCCGTTCGTCCACCCACTGGCCGCGCCGTGCCTCGCCGCTTTGCAGCACGTACCAGCGCATCAGCCCGGTAAAGGCATTGGGCAGGTGGGTGCCCACCGGCAGGGCGGGGATCGAGGCGTCCCACACGTAGCAAAGCGCCTGCGGCGGCACGGGCTCGCCCGTCAACAGGCGGGCCACCTGCAGGCGTGCGCGTTCGATCACCGGCATCTTGGAGGTGGGCACGTCAAAGAACACGCACACCTTGCCGCCCGCGTCGTCGCCGCTGCGCTGGCGCAAGTCGGCCCCGGTGGGCAGGCGCTCGGCCCGCCAGCTCCACGCCAGGGTGGCGCGGTCTGTGGCCCAGGGCCCTACCTCACGCACCAGGTTGCCGTAGGACTTGTCGGCCTCCACTTGCAGCGCAGCCCTGCCGTCGCGCTGGGTGAGCACGAAGCGCGTGACCGGCTTTTGGGTGCTGGGAAAGCCCACCACCCGCCAACCGGCGGGCGCCGTGCCGTCGGCCGCCCGCACAAATGCCCCCAGGTAGGGCACTGACTCGTCGGCCATTTGGGCAGCCAGCGCCCAGCCGCCCAAGCTGACCCCGGTTGCAAGGGCCAGCGCCCAGGAAAGCCAGCGGTGCATGGCGGCGCGCATGCAGGCATTTTGAGTGGGTGCGGCGGGGGCCACCACCTCCAAAAGGGGTATCCATGCCGGTCACTGGGAGATCATGGCCCGCGCCACCCGCTCGGCCGAGCCGCAGGCCAGGGTGAAGCCCAGCGAGCCGTGGCCCGTGTTCAGCCACAGGCCGGCATGCGGCGTGGGGCCAATGAGCGGCAGCCCCGTGGGCGTGGCGGGCCGCAGCCCCGCCCAGGGCTGGCACTGCGCCAAGGCCTGCTCGGCACTGGCCACGCACGCACCGGGAAAGGCGGCGCGGGTGGCGGCCAGCAGTTGGCGGATGCGGCCTTCGTCCACGCGGGTGTCGTGGCCCACGATCTCGGCCATGCCCGCCACCCGCAGCTGGGGCGCGCCGCCAGGGCCAGCCAAGGGGGCGTACACCACCTTCTGCCGCGTGTCAGTGACGCTCACGGTCGGGGCGGCCGCCGGGTTCACCACCGGCAGGGTGATGCTGTAGCCCTTGATGGGCTCGATGGGCACGCGCAGCCCCAGCGGCCTGAGCAAGGCGCTGGCCCCACTGGCCGCACACACCACCACCTGCGCAAAGTGCCCAAGCGCCGCGCCGCCATGGCCTTGCAGCCGCCAGCCAGAAGCCTGTGTCAGCAGCCGCGCCACCGGGGTGCCCCAGTGCAGGCGGGCGCCCAGCGCGGGCAGGCGCTCGGCCAAGGCCACGCAAAAGGCATGGGCGTCGCCCACCGCTTCGCCCGGCGTCCACACCCCGCCCGCCATGTGCTGCATCAGCGGCGCCAAGGCCGGGTCGTGCGCCACGCATTGCGCGGGTTGCCAAATGGCCTGCTCGCCGCCCAGGCCTTGCTGAAAAGCCACTTGCCGCGCCGCGGCGGCCAGGCCCTTGGCGCTGGCGTGCAGCACCAGCTTGCCGTTGGTGCGGTGGGCAAACGCATGCGCCAGGCCGGGCACGTCGGCCAGCCAGCGGGCCAGCACCGTGCGCGAGGCCTCGCTCAGGGCCAGCAGCTCGCGGGTGGTGGCCTCTACCTGGGGCTGGCGGCAGGCCCAGGTGAACGCAGCCAGCCAGCGCCACTGGGCCGGGTCAGCCCGCAGCCGCAGGCGCAGGGGCGAGGCAGGGTCCAGCAGCCAGACGGGCACCTTGCGCAGCGCGGCGGGCGTGGCCAGCGGTTCGACAAAGGCGTAACTGAGCTGCGCCCCGTTGGCAAAGCTGGTGGCCTGGCCGGGGCCAGGCAAGGCGTCAAACACCGTGACCGGAACACCGGCTCGCGACAGGGCAAAGGCTGTGGCACAGCCCACCACCCCGGCTCCCAGCACGGCCACCGGCCCGGGGGGTGGGTGCTTGCCTTGCATGGCGCCACTCTAGGCAGCGCGCGGCGCCTTGCCCAATGCCAAGGCCTGCCCTGGCCATGCCCTCAGCGCATGGCCTGTGCGCTCAGCCCAGGGCGCCCCAGCCCCAGGCCATCAGCCCCCCCAACACCCAGGCCACCGCCCCCAGGCCCATGGCCGCCACCAGCAGCGGCAGCGACGGGTGCACGTTGTTGAGCCTGCGCATCAGGTTGCAGACAAAGCCCACCGCCTTCTGCACGGGGGTCTTGGGGCTCTTGGAGTACTCCATTGCGGCCTTGACCACGTAGAACACCAGGGTGTTGGCGGCCAGCACCGCACGGGTGGCCCAGCCCAGGCGCGGTGGGGCCACCAGGTAGTTGCACTTCAGCAGGATGCGCTGGCGGTCTTCGGCCCGGTACTCGCCCTCTACCCAGTGCAGCTCACGATGAAAGTCGAGGATGCCGAACTCGTGGTCGGTGAAGGCCTTGCGCACGCCGCTGTCGGCAAACACCACGGTGTAGGTGTCGTCCGACTGCAAATAGATGAGCGAGCGCACCACACACCCAAAGGGGATGAAGCGCAGGTTGCCGTCGTAGTGCTTGTCGAAGAGGCCCTGGTCGCCGCCCTTGTCCTTGTTGTAGTGCGACAGGTAGAGCTCGTCGGTGTGCTTCATGGGCGTGATGACCCAGTGCGCGGGCAGCTGGCTGAAGATGGCCGCGCGGATGGCGGGGTGGTCGCGCAGCACGTCCATCTGCGCCTGCACCTCGGCGGGCAGGTGGCGGATGTAGACATGCTTGGACGGGCGCTGCGCCATGTCGGTGCGATAGGTGTCTTCCACCCAGTCCACCAGGTCGGCCATGAGCGCACGGTCTTGCGGCGCGTCAAAGCGGCCCAGGGCCACGCGAAAGAGCCGGTTGGCAGACGGGCGCTGGGCGCCTGGGCTTGGCAGGGTGCTGGAGGGGGAGGTCATGCAGAGCTTCCTTGGGTGGGTGGGGCGGCGGTGTGCGGGCCAAGCCCGCGCCGAAGCGGGGTGACATGGCGCTCCATCAGCCACAGGCCCAGGTTGGCCAGCACATGGCCCAGGGCCAGGGGCCACCAGGCTGCGCGAAAACCAGGGTTCAGCAGGGGCGCCGAGAAGGCGAGCATGTTGCCCACCAGCATGGGGTGGGCCATCACCGAATAGGGGAAGGCCGTGGCCGCCCGAAAGGGCAGGTTCATCAGCTCATGCCCGTAGTAGGTGCGCTCCAGCCCCAGCACCTGGGCTGCCTTGGCATTCAGCCCGAAGCCCAGGGCCATCAACACAGGCACCGCCACGGCGGCCCACAGCGGCGTGGTGTCGGAGGGCCAGGCATGCGGCGCGTAGGCCCAGGCCAGGGCCACCAGGGCCAGGGCCTTGAGCGCCATGGCCGCGCGGCGAAAGCGTGCGGGTGCCAGCTGGCCGTAGCGATACGCCAGGAAGTACAGGCCGTAATGCCAGAAGCTCAGCCCGTGGACGAGCAGCAGCACCGAGGCGCTGGGGTCGGGGGCGGGCCACGGGTTCATGCGCCGCAAAGGTATGTCAGCCGCGTGAAGCTGGCGTGACAGCCACCGCCCGCCGCATGGGCGGGGCGGTGGTCAGGGCAAAGCGGCTTCGGCTAGGTGCCCAGGGCCTCTTGCCGCTCCAGCGCGGCCAGCAGGGCGTCGTCCAGCTCGGCATGCCGCTGCGCCAGCTGCGTGGCCTGGCCCGGGTCGCGGGCATAGAGCGTGCCGTCGGCCAACTGCGCTTGGATGGCTGCCTGCTCCGCCTCAAGGCTGGCCAACAGGGCCGGCAGGGCCTCCAGCTCGCGCTGTTCCTTGTAGCTGAGCTTGCGGCGGCGCGGCTCGGTCGCCGGTGCAGCAGGGCCCAGGTTTCTCGCGGCTTCTGGGCCTTTTTCGGCCTGCAGGCCCCTGTTGACGGGCGCAGGGGCTGCAGCGGCAGGCTCTGCGCCCTGCGCCATGGCCACGGCCAGGGCCTGCGCACGCTGGGCCTGCAGCGCCCAGTCGCCCACGCCACCTTCGTATTCGCGCCAGCGGCCGTCGCCCTCGAACACCAGGGTCGAGGTGACCACGTTGTCCAGAAAGCGGCGGTCGTGGCTGACCAGGAACACCGTGCCCGGGTAGTCTTGCAGCAGCTCTTCCAGCAGATCCAGGGTGTCGATGTCGAGGTCGTTGGTGGGCTCGTCGAGCACCAGCACATTGGCGGGCCGGGCAAACAGGCGGGCCAGCAGCAGGCGGTTGCGCTCGCCGCCCGACAGGGTGCGCACCGGGGCGTTGGCCCGTTCCGGCGGAAACAGGAAGTCACCCAGGTAGCTCATCACGTGCTTGCGGTTGACCTTGCCTTCGCTGTGGGTGGCGGCGTGGCCCTCGTGCGCGATCTCGATCCATTCGCTGCCCGGGCTGATGAAATCGGCCAGGGTGGCGTCCAGCTGGAGGTTGTCGCGCATCTGGTCGAAGTAGGCCACGCTCAGGTTGGCGCCCTGGCGCACCGTGCCCGAGTCGGGCTGGATCTCCCCGAGGATGAGCTTGAGCAGCGTGGTTTTGCCGGCACCGTTGGGGCCGATCAGGCCCACCTTGTCGCTGCGCAGGATGGTGGCACTGAAGTCGCGCACCACGGGGCGCCCTGGCACGAAGGCCTTGGTGACGTCGGTGAGTTCGGCCACGATCTTGCCGCTGCGCTGGCCCTGGGCCACGTCAAGCCTGACCTGGCCTACCGCGTCACGCCGCTCGGCCCGGCGCTGGCGCAGCACGTCCAGCCGCTTGATTCGGGCCACGGCCCGGGTGCGCCGGGCTTCCACGCCCTTGCGGATCCACACCTCTTCCTGCGCCAGCAGCTTGTCGGCCCGCGCATTGGCCAGGGCCTCGTCTTCCAGCTCGCGGGCCTTGGTCAGTTCGTAGGCCGCAAAGTTGCCCGGGTAGCTGCGCAGCACGCCCCGGTCCAGCTCGACGATGCGGGTGCACACGCCGTCCAGAAACGCCCGGTCGTGGGTGACCAGCATCACGGCGCCCTTGAAGGCATTGAGCAGGCCCTCCAGCCAGGCGATGGAGCCGAGGTCCAGGTGGTTGGTGGGCTCGTCCAGCAGCAGCACGTCAGGCCGCGCCACCAGGGCCTGGGCCAGGGCCACCCGCTTCTTGAGGCCGCCAGAAAGCTCGTCAACCCGTCGCGCGGCGTCCAGGCCCAGGCGGTGCAAGGTCGCCTCCACCCGCTGCTCCCAGGCCCAGCCGTCCTGCGCGTCGATCTGCGCAAACAGCTCGTCGGCATGGTCGCCCGCCTCAAAGCGTTCACGCAGGGCGCGGATCTCGCGCAAGCCCTCGGCAGCCGCCTCAAACACGGTGGCTCCGGGCGCAAAGGTGGGCTCCTGCGGCACATAGGCGCGGCGCAGGCCCTGCTGCAGCTCAAAGCGCCCGTCGTCAGGCAGCTCCAGCCCGGCCACGATGCGCATGAACGACGACTTGCCGGTGCCGTTGCGGCCAATCAGGCCTACCCGCTCGCCAGCCTCCAGCGAGAACGAGGCGCCCTCGCGCGCACTGCCCAGCAGAAACACATGGCCATAGGCCAGGTGCGCATCGTTCAGGGTCAGCAAGGCCATGGGCGGGCGGCCCCGGGGCGTCCGGTCAGCGAGCTCAGGCGACGGCCAGCAGCTCCACGTCAAACATCAGCGTGGCGTTGGGGGGAATCACCCCACCCGCCCCACGGGCGCCGTAGCCCAGCTCGGGTGGAATGATGAGGGTGCGCTGGCCGCCCACCTTCATGCCGGCCACGCCTTCGTCCCAGCCGCGGATGACCATGCCGACCCCCAGGGAGAACTCGAAGGGGTCATTGCGGTCGCACGAGGAGTCGAACTTGCCGCCTTTCGCCCCGTTGCTGTACAGCCAGCCGGTGTAGTGGACCGTGACCTCGTGGCCAGGGGTGGCGGCGGCGCCGCTGCCCACGGTGGTGTCGGTGTATTGCAGGCCGCTGGGGGTGGTGATGGTGGTCATGCGTGGTCTCTGGGTTGGAGGTGGCGCAGCCTCAACCGAGGCCAGCCTTGAAGCGAACCGACATTCTCGGGCCTGCGCAGTGCGGAGCGCCCAGCAGACACAATGCCGCGCATGGCCCTGAAATCCACCGTCTTCAAAGCCACCGTCAACGTGGCCGATCTGAACCACGCCTACTACGCCGACCACGCGCTGACCCTGGCCCGCCACCCGAGCGAGACCGACGAGCGCATGATGGTGCGCCTGGTGGCCCTGGCGCTGAACGCGCACCAGCTTCAGACGGTGTGCCAGGGCGACGGCACGCTTGCCTTTGGCGCAGGCCTGTCTGACCCGGACGACCCCGATGTCTCGCTGACCGACTTCACTGGCCGCAAGCGCTTGTGGGTGGAGGTGGGCCAGCCGGAAGACAAGCCACTGGCCAAGGCCTGCTCAAAGGCCGATGCGGTGCTGGTGTACGCCTTTTCGCATGCGGCCGACGTGTGGTGGCGGGGCATCGAGGGCAAGCTGACCCGGCTGGACAAGCTGCAGGTGTGGCGCCTGCCAGCCGAGCAGAGCCAGGCGCTGGCCGCGATGGCCGAACGGACCATGCACTTGCAAGCCTTGATTCAGGACGGCATCCTGACCCTGACGGCCAGCGGCAGCGCCACCAGCGCCAGCCAGAGCCTCACGCTGGAACCGCAGCGCTGGAAGTAGTGCCCGCAGCTTGCACCTCGGCCCAGGCCGAGGCCAGCAACTCGTAAGAGCGCACCCGCAGGGCATGGCTGTGCACTGCGCAGGCCACGATGAACTCGTCGGCCCCGGTCTGACGGGCAAACGCCTGCAACTGCTCAGCCGCGTGCCTGGGCGCGCCGCAGAAGGACGCAGCCAGCATGCGGTCCACACCCGCCCGCTCCTGGGGGCTGGCCATGGCCTCGAACTCGGCCACGCTCACCGGCCGCGGCAGCGGCCCGCGCCGCCCACGCTGCATGCCCAGAAACCGCTGCTTGAGCGAGATGAAGAGCATCTCGGCCTCGCCATCGCTGGGCGCGGCCACCACATTCACCCCCACCGCCGCATAGGGCCGGGGCCAGCGCTCGCTGGGGCGGTAGGTGCTGCGGTACACCTCCAGCGCCTGCATCAGGTAGTCGGGCGCAAAGTGCGAGGCAAAGGCAAAGGGCAGGCCCAGGTAGGCCGCCAGCTGCGCGCTGTACAGGCTGGAGCCCAGCAGCCAGATGGGCACTTGCGTGCCCACACCGGGGATGGCGCGCACGGCAGCGGGCTGCGCCGGGTCAGGCGGGGCCAGGTAGTGCTGCAGCTCCAGCACGTCGCGCGGGAAGTCGTCGTCGCTCGTGTCCATGCGCCGGCGCAAGGCCAGCATGGTGGCCCGGTCGGTGCCGGGCGCCCGGCCCAGGCCCAGGTCAATGCGGCCCGGGAAGAAGCTGGCCAGGGTGCCAAACTGCTCGGCCACCACCAAGGGCGCATGGTTGGGCAGCATCACGCCGCCAGAGCCCACCCGGATCGTCGAGGTGGCCGCCGCAATCTGCCCCACCAGCACCGCAGTGGCACTGCTGGCCACGCCGTCCATGTTGTGGTGCTCGGCCACCCAGTAGCGGGTGTAGCCCAGGCGTTCGGCCTGCTGCGCCAGATCCAGCGTGTTGCGCAGCGCCTCAGGGGCGCTGCCGCCTTCCACGATGAGGGACAGATCGAGCACGGACAGGGGAACAGCCATGGGCAGATGTTGCCCGAAGTGCCGATCGCCCGCTGGCTTGACCTAGGTCAAGGCTGGCGCGCCGGTGCCTGCCTAAGCTGAAGCGTCCTCCATTTGTGGGGCTGACCGCGCTGTCTTGGCGGCTTGCCCGAAAGACCTCGCCATGCGCATCCTGCTCATTCACCCCAACTACCACTCCGGCGGCGCCGAGATCGCCGGCAACTGGCCGCCCGCCTGGGTGGCTTACCTCACCGGCCACCTCAAGGCCGACGGCTACAGCGACGTGCACTTCGTCGACGCCATGACGCACCACCTCGACGACGAGGCTGTGCGCCAGCGCATCTCCGAGCTGCAACCCGACATCGTGGGCTGCACCGCCATCACCCCGGCCATCTACAAGGCAGAGCGGGTGCTGCAGATGGCCAAGGAAGTGAACCCCGCCATCACCACGGTGCTGGGTGGCATCCACGGCACCTTCATGTACCCGCAGGTGCTCAAGGAGGCCCCCTGGATTGACGCCGTGGTGCGCGGCGAGGGCGAGCAGGTGTTCCTGAACCTGGTGAAGGCGGTGGACGACGGCCGCTTCCAAGCTGACCGGCGCTGCGTGCAAGGCATTGCCTTTGCCGAGACCGACGGCCAGGTGGTGGCCACCGCAGCCGAGCCGCCCATTGAAGACCTGGACCGAGTGGCCCCCCGACTGGAGCATGCTGCAGTGGGACAAGTACATCTACATCCCGCTGAGCGTACGGGTGGCCATCCCCAACTTTGCGCGCGGCTGCCCCTTCACCTGCAGCTTCTGCAGCCAGTGGAAGTTCTGGCGCGACTACCGCATCCGCGAGCCCAAGGCCGTGGTCGACGAGATCGAGGACCTGGTGAAGAACCACGGCGTGGGCTTCTTCATCCTGGCCGACGAGGAGCCCACCATCCACCGCAAGAAGTTCATCGCCTTCTGCGAAGAGCTGATTGCACGTGACCTGGGGGTGCTGTGGGGCATCAACACCCGGGTCACCGACATCCTTTGCGACGAGGCCCTGCTGCCCCTGTTCCGCAAGGCTGGGCTGGTGCATGTGAGCCTGGGCACCGAGGCGGCGGCACAGCTGAAGCTGGAGCGCTTCAACAAGGAAACCACCATCGAGCAGAACAAGAAGGCCATCCGCCTGCTGCGCGAGGCGGGCATCGTGTCGGAGGCGCAGTTCATCGTGGGCCTGGAGAACGAGACCGCCGAGACACTGGAAGAGACCTACCAGATGGCGCGCGACTGGAACCCCGACATGGCCAACTGGGCCATGTACACGCCCTGGCCGTTCAGCGACCTGTTCCGCGAGCTGGGCGACAAGGTGGAGGTGTTCGACTTCGAGAAGTACAACTTTGTCACGCCGATCATGAAACCCGACGCCATGGACCGCACCGAGCTGCTGGACCGGGTGATGAACAACTACCGGCGCTTCTATGGCTACAAGGCCGTGCTGGACTACCCGTGGCGCGGCACCGGGCAGCGGCGGCGCTACCTGCTGGGCTGCCTGAAGGCCTTCATGAAGGTCGGCTTCGCCCGCACCTTCTACGACCTGGGGCGGGTGGGCTACTGGGGCCCTCAGTCCAAGAAGAAGGTGGACTTCCGCTTTGACGTGGGTGTGCGCCATGCCCGCCCCGACGCGGCGGCCATTGCCCAGGCCGACGCCAACTGGGTGACGATGCACGGCCCCAAGATCGAGCACAAGCGCCGCAAGGGCGAAGACATCGCCGCCCAGGCCATCTCGGCCTGCGGCGGGGGCAAGGACCAGCTTGACGACGAGGAGGTCAACGCCCTGTCGCAGCACGGCACCCGGTCTGAGGCCAACGCATGAATCAGGCGGCCGGTCAGATCGGGCCCAACTCGGTCACCCGGGTGGCCGAGGCACTGACCGCCTTTTTCGGCCCCAGCAAGGCGGCGGCGGTGTTTCGCGCAGCGGGCCTGACCGCCTGGTGGCTGGCTCCGCCCACCCACATGGTGGACGAGCGGCAGGTTCAGGCGCTCTACCAGGCCTTGCACCGGCTGCTGGGTGCGCCGCAAGCCGAACACATCACCCGGCAGGCAGGGCAGCGCACGGCCGCCTACCTGCTGGCGCATCGCATCCCGGGCGCGTTCCTGCGCCTGTTGAGGCTGCTGCCTGCACGCTGGGCGGCGCGCCTGCTGCTGGTGGCCATTGCCCGACATGCCTGGACCTTTGCGGGCAGCGGCAGGTTCAGCCATGAAGGCCCTGGGCTGCTTGGGCAGGGCCAGGCCTTCCTGACCATCCGCCACAACCCCTTGTGTGTTGGCTTGGCAGCCGACCACCCAGTGTGCAGCTTTCACGCCGCGGTGTTCGAACATCTCTTTGCGGTGCTGGTGCACCCGTCCAGCCGGGTGAGCGAACTGACCTGTGAGGCAGCAGGGGGCGACGCCTGCCGCTTTGCCGTGACCTGGGCGGCCTGAGCCTCAGGCCTGATGCACGGCGCGGGCCAGCGCGTCCATGAACAGGCCGGCGACGTTGAGGCCGGTCTGGTCGGTGATCTCCTGGAAACAGGTGGGGCTGGTCACGTTGATCTCGGTGAGGCTCTCGCCAATCACGTCCAGGCCGATCAGCAGCAAGCCGCGAGCGGCCAGCTTCGGGCCGATGGCCTCGGCAATTTCACGGTCTCGTGCGCTGATGGGCTGGGCCACGCCCTTGCCCCCCGCCGCCAGGTTGCCACGCACCTCGCCCCCCTGGGGAATGCGCGCCAGGCAATGCGGCACCACCTCGCCGCCGATCACCAGCACCCGCTTGTCGCCCTGGGCGATGGCCGACAGGTAGCGCTGCACCATCACCGTCTGGGCGCCGTCGCGGTTGAGGGTTTCGATGATGGCTCCCAGGTTCAAGCCGTCGTCCTTGACCCGGAAGATGCCCATGCCACCCATGCCGTCGAGCGGCTTCAAGATGATGTCGCGGTGCTCGGCGTGGAAGCGCTTGATGTCTGACGCGTCACGCGTGACCAGGGTGGGCGTGATGAACTGCGGAAACTCCAGGATGGCCAGCTTTTCGGGGTGGTTGCGCAGCGCGGCAGGGCGGTTGAACACTTTTGCGCCCTGAGCCTCAGCCTTCTCCAGCAGATGGGTGGCGTAGATGTACTCGGCGTCAAAGGGTGGGTCCTTGCGCATGAGCACGGCGTCAAAGTCGATCAGCGGTGCCGGGCGTTCGTTGGGGTACTGCTGCTGCGCCACGAACCAGGGCTTGCCCTGTTCGGTGTGCTCTGCATAGGTGGCCCCAGTCAGGCTCACATCGCGCGCATAGGCCACCACCTGCCCCGGGTGCGGGCCGTCGCTGCGCCACATCAGGTCTTTCGGCTCGCACACCGCCAGCGCATGGCCACGGGCTTGCGCCTCGCGCATCATGGCGAAGGTGGAGTCCTTCTTGATGTTCCAGGCCTCCAGTGGGTCGGCCACGAACAGGAGCTTGAGCGAGGGCTGGGGCGATACAGTCATCGCCTGAATTGTGAAACGGCCAGCGCCACCGCGCCGAACACCACGCCCCAGAAGGCCGAGCCGATGCCAAACAGGCTGACCCCGGACAGGGTGACCAGGAAGGTGATAAGGGCCGCCTCGCGCTCACCTTCCTCTTTCAGGGCGGCGGCGAGCCCGCCACCGATGGTGCCCAGCAGGGCCAGCCCCGCAATGGCCAGCACCAGCGCCTTGGGAAAAGCAGTCAACAGGGCCGCTACCGCGCCGCCAAACAGGCCGATGCCCACATAGATGAGGCCGCAACTGACCGTGGCGGTGTAACGCTTGGCACGGTCTTCATGCGCCTCAGGCCCCATGCAGATGGCGGCCGTGATGGCAGACAGGTTGAGCGCGAATGCGCCGAACGGGGCCAGCACCAGGGTGGCCAGGCCCGTGACGGTGATGGTTTTGGAGATGGGGATTTGCGGGCTGCCCTGGTCATAGCCCGCTGCACGAATGGCCGCCACACCCGGCAAGTTCTGCGAGGCCATGGTCACGATGAACAAGGGAATCGCCAAGCTGATGATGGCACCAAAGCTGAAGCTGGGCATGGTGAACACGGGCGTGGCGAGCTCCCACACCAAGGCTTGGGTTTTGATTTGCCCTTGCACCGCTGCCACCGCGATGCCCACGAGTAGAACCACAGGCACGGCGTAGCGCGGCCACAGCTTGCGGCCCGCCAGATAGGAGGCCAGCATCAAGCCGACCATCAATGGGGCCTGACCCAGTGCCTCAAAAGCCTGCAAGCCAAAGCGGGCCAGCACGCCCGCCAACAGGGCCGAGGCGATGCTCATGGGAATGCGGTTCATCACCCGCTCAAACCAGCCAGTGGCCCCGGCCAGGGTGATGAGGAGCGCGCAGACAATGAAAGCCCCGGTGGCCTCGGCCATGGTGAAGCCTGCGCCTGCGGCGGCTGCGGCAGTGGCACCGGTAGCCAGCACGGCTGCGCCGGGTGTGCTCCACGCCACCATCACAGGCGCTTTCCAGATGAGCGACGGGATCGCCGTGGTCAGACCCATGCCCAAGCCAAGCGCCCACATCCAAGACGTGATTTGCGCAGGCGTTGCGCCCAGCGCTACAGCAGCCGAAAACACAATGGCGATGGAGCTGGTGAAGCCCACCAACACCGCCACAAAGCCAGCGGTGAAGGCAGCGGCGTTCAGGTCGCGAAAGTAGCTCAGCATGGGCTTTGCAGGCACGGGCGGGTCAGCAACGGACCGCCGAGCAAGCGCTCAAATTTCCACCTGCGAACCGAGCTCGACGATACGGTTGGCGGGCAAATTCAAATACTCCGCAGCGGCCCCGGCGTTGTGGTGCATGCTGGCAAACAGTTTTTCACGCCAAGGGGCCATGCCGCCCCCAACGGTGGGCACCACCACATCGCGGCTCAGGAAGTAGCTGGTCTCCATCTGCTCCATCTGGCAGCCCCGGCCCTTGATCTGCTCCAGCGCTGCCGGAACGTCGGGGTCATTCTTGAAGCCAAAGTGCAGCACCACCCGCCAGCAGTCGTGGCCCAGCGGGTCGATCTCCACCCGCTTGGACAACCCGATCCACGGCACCTCGTGGTGGCGCACGGTGACAAACAGGTTGTGCTCATGCAGCACCTTGTTGTGCTTCAGGTTGTGCAGCAGTGCATTGGGGGTGATGTCGGGGTCAGGCGTCAAGAAGACCGCCGTGCCCGGCACCCGGGTGGGGGGGCTCAGGAACACCGACTCGAGGAAAGTCTTCAAGTCCAGTGACTCCGATTTCAGCTTCTCGGTCAACAAGAGACGGCCTTGCTTCCAGGTCATCATCAAGGTGAACATGAACACGCCGATGAGCAGCGGGAACCAGCCGCCCTCAAACAACTTGACCAGGTTGGAGGCAAAGAACGCAAGGTCAATCAGGAAGAAGAAGCCGGTGGCGGCAATGCACAGATACCAAGGGTACTTCCAGCTGTAGCGAATGACAAAGAAAGTGAGCGTGGTGGTGATCAACATGTCCATGGTCACCGCAATGCCGTAAGCCGTGGCCAAATTGCTCGACGACTTGAACAACATCACCGCCACCAGAATGGCCACATACAGACCCCAGTTGATGAAGGGGATGTAGACCTGCCCAACCTCGCGTGCGGAAGTGTGGTGGACGATCATCCGCGGGAAGTAGCCCAACTGAATGGCTTGGCGAGTGACCGAAAACGCCGCAGAAATGAGCGCCTGCGATGCAATCACCGTGGCCAGTGTGGCCAATACCACCATTGGAATGAGTGCCCAGCTCGGCATCATCAAATAAAACGGGTTCTTGATCGCCTCGGGGTTGGCTAATACCAACGCCCCTTGGCCAAAGTAGTTGATCACCAGAGCTGGCATGACAAAGCCAAACCAGGCCACGCGGATCGGCGTTTTGCCAAAGTGGCCCATGTCGGCGTACAGCGCCTCAGCCCCCGTGACGCACAAGACCAAGGCTCCCAGCAGGAAGAACGCGAGCCCCGGATGAGCTGCGATGAAGCCGAGGGCATGCAGCGGGCTGAGCGCTGCCAGCACCGCCGGGTTGCTGGCGATGTGGGGCAGGCCTGCCAGCGCCATCGCGGCAAACCACACGGCGCAGATCGGGCCAAAGGCGCGACCGACCAGGGCTGTGCCGTACTTCTGTACCCAGAACAGCAGCGTGATGACGGCCAGCGAGATGGGGATGACGTACTTTTTGAGCGAGGGCTCGATGATCTCCAGCCCCTCCACTGCCGACAGCACCGATATGGCGGGGGTGATGACGCCGTCGCCGTAAAAGATGGCGGTACCAAAAATGCCGATCATCAAGAGCACCCGGCGCAGCTTGGGGCGGTCGCGCACCGCGCTGGCCGCCAAGGCCAACATGGCGATCAAGCCGCCTTCGCCGTTGTTATCCGCCCGCAGGATGAGCGCCACGTACTTGATGGAGACGATGACGGTGAGCGTCCAGAACATCAAGGACAAGACGCCCAGCACATTGGCCGGGGTGACCTCGATATGGCCGTGGGCAAAGACCTCTTTCAGCGCATAGAGCACGCTGGTGCCGATGTCGCCATAGACAACACCCAAAGCGCCCAGCACCAAGGCGGCAGTCGACGATTTTTGAGGGGTGTTCACGTCAAGGCGTTGTTTGACGGTACCCGTGGGCACCGTCTGGATCAGTAGGGCCTAGTCGTACAGCTCGGCTTGCGGGTCCGTCGCTTCCAGCTCGTAGCTGGCAGCCAACATAGCCAGACGCGCGATCACGCCGTACATGTAGAAGCGATTGGGCGCGCTGGCCCCAGGCTTCATGCCTGGCTGGGGCAGCCGGGTGGGCTCGGCAAAGGCCAGGGGCACGAAGCTGGAACCCGGCGCATTGAGGTTCTCGTCCACGCCGCGCTCGGCGTGTACCCGGTAGAAACCGCCCACCACGTAGCGGTCAATCATGTAGACCACCGGCTCGGCCACCGCGTCATTGATGCGTTCGTTGGTGAGCACGCCCTCTTGAATGATGACCTCGTGGACCTCCATGCCCTCTTTGCCCACGCTCATCTTGTTGCGTGTCTTGCGGTTGAGGTCCACCACATCCTTCGGGTCACGCACCGTCATGATGCCCATGCCGTAGGTGCCGGCGTCGGCCTTGACCACAACAAAGGGCTTCTCCTGGATGCCGAACTCCTTGTACTTGCGGCGGATCTTGGTGAGCAGGGTGTCTACGTTGCTCTCCAGGCACTCTTCGCCCTGGCGGTCATGGAAGTTGACCTTGCCGCAGCGGGCAAACATCGGGTTGATGAGCCAGGGGTCAATGCCCAGCAGCTTGCTGAACTTCT
>CAZRRW010000038.1:6166-15191 GCA_964602505.1 uncultured Burkholderiaceae bacterium | reverse complement strand
GATCGCGGTGGTCGAGAACGAGTTCGGTGAAGAGAACATCGACAACGAGATCCTCGTCGCAGACACTCAGGAGAACATCATCCAGATGTCCAATGGATGCATCTGCTGCACCATCCGGGAAGATCTGAGAGCCACACTGGCTGACCTGGCCGAACAGCGCCGCAAGGGCAAGCTGATGTTCGACCGGGTGGTCATCGAGACCACTGGGCTCGCAGACCCTGGCCCGGTGGCGCAGACCTTCTTCATGGACGATGAGATCGCGGAGCAGTATGTGCTCGACGCGGTCATCACGCTGGTGGACGCCAAGCATGCACAGGACCAGCTCAACACGCGCCAGGAGGTGCAGCGCCAGGTGGGCTTCGCCGACCAGGTGTTTCTGACCAAAACCGACTTGGTCAGCCATGCCGAGGTCGAGGCGCTGGTGCACCGGCTCAAGCACATCAATCCCCGAGCGCCGATGGAGCCAGTGAACTTCGGGAACGCCCCGATCAGCAAGGTGCTGGACCTGCGAGGCTTCAACCTCAATGCCAAACTGGACATCGACCCCCACTTCCTGGACGCCGACCCGCATGACCACGACCATGGGCATGACCACGAACACGGCGAACACTGCGACCATCCGTCCCATCGGCATGACCATGGGCACGCCCACCACCATGCCCAAGATGACGATGTGAAGT
This sequence comes from uncultured Burkholderiaceae bacterium, assembly GCA_964602505.1. Classification (GTDB taxonomy): domain Bacteria; phylum Pseudomonadota; class Gammaproteobacteria; order Burkholderiales; family Burkholderiaceae_C; genus CAZRRW01. The sequence goes on along the minus strand of CAZRRW010000038.1, from coordinate 14,511 downwards.
CCTTTGTCTTTCGCACCGACAAGGCGTTCGACGCTGGCAAGTTGGAGGACTTCCTTGGTTCGGTGGTGCAGGTGTATGGCCCCAAGTTGCTCCGCTACAAAGGCGTGCTGGCCATGCATGGCACGGATCGCAAGGTCATCTTCCAAGGGGTTCACCAGCTGATGGGCAGCGACCTGGGCCCCCGCTGGGGTGCCGATGAACCGCGGATCAGCAAGATGGTGTTCATTGGGCTGGACCTTCCCAAAGACGTGCTGACGCAAGGGCTCGCCCAGTGTACCCAGTGACCCCGGCGCGAAGGCGTGGCTAGAATCCGCGCGCCTTCGCTCAGGGGGTGCCGTCGGGAACTGCCGTATTCCGAAAGCGAAGCAGGGGGCACCAGCCACCTGCCGATGCTGCGGCGATGGTCAAAGCCACGGGGAGTCATGCAGTGAGCTCAAAGAACACCGCCAAGAAGTCCGTCACCAAGAAGCCAGCAGCCAAGCGCGCTGCGCCCAAGGCCCCAGCCGCCAAGAAGCCTGTCGTCAAGAAACCTGCCGTCAAGAAGCAGGCGACAACGGCAGCGCCAAAGTCGAAACCCGCAAACCCGAAGGGCAAGGTGTCGGTGAAGAGCACCAATCGCGCTGCCGCGAAGGCGGCCGTGAAGCCCAAAACGCCGGCGCGGGCCGCCTCCCAAGCAGGCAAGCCCAAGCTCGCCGCCCCGGCCAAGCCAGTTGCGAAAACCACCAAAGCAGCAGGCAAAGCAGCCGTACCGTCCAGCCGCAAACCGGCCTCCAAGTCGGCCCAGAAGCCTCAGAAACCCGTCAAGGTGGCCGTCTCTGCAAAGTCCGCGTCTGCCAGAAGCGTGGGGCCTAAACCCACCGCCACATCGCCGAAACCCAAAGCCAAAGACGCATTGACCGCCACACCCAAAACGACACCGACAACGACACCAAAAGCGCCCCCTGCCGCGTCGCCTGCGCCTGCAGCTGCAGGCCAGGCCGCCGCCACACCAGCAGCCCCCCCAGTCGCCACCCGCGGCCGTGGGGCCGGCAAGAACAAGGCTGTGGTGACCTCCAACCCAGACATTGAAATGCCGACCTACCAGTTCACCCCTGTGGCGCCTCCGCCCGTAGTCGCCACACCCGTCAAGCGCAAGTTCGACGCCAAACTGTCCAACGCCTGGAAAACCAAGGCTGGCGCCGACCTGACCGACGAGGAGGTGCTTGCCATGCCAGACGAGGCGTACATGAACGACAAGCAGCTCGCGTTCTTCCGTCACAAGCTGGTGATGCTCAAGAGCGACCTGCTCAGCAACGCCGACGAGACCACCGAACACCTGCGGGAGGACACGGTGATCGTGCCGGACCCCGCAGACCGCGCCACCATCGAGGAAGAGCACGCCCTGGAACTGCGCACCCGGGACCGGGAGCGCAAGCTGCTCAAGAAGATCGAGCAGGCCATTACACGGATCGACGCTGGCGACTATGGCTACTGCGACGAGACTGGCGAGGAGATCGGCGTGGCCCGGTTGATCGCCCGCCCGACGGCGACCTTGTCACTCGAGGCCCAGCAGCGCCGCGAGATGAAACAGAAGATGTTTGGCGACTGAAGCCCCACCACACCCCACGGCTGATCGCTAGACTAGGGCTGTTGTACCTGCACCCATGCCAGAGAACGAGCAGCCCAGCTTCCTTCGCAAGGTGATGAAGTTTGTTGCCAACCCGGCAACCGACTGGAGCAAACTCGACCGCAAAGAGGGTGATACCGAGCAGAGCGGCTACAGCAAGAACGAGATCAAGGAGATCATCGAGCGCAAGCGGCGCAACGATTTCGTTCGCAAGCGAGAGTTTGATGCCCTGAGGAAGCTGCGCAGCAAGGAAGCGAGCGCGGCACAGGTGTTGATGCGTGCCAGCCAGTTCGGCGACTCGAAAGTGGGGCCAGCGTCAACGCCCCACGAGCGGGCGTCCACGCTGCGTAAGATCGACGAGATCGAGGCGCAGATGTCGATGCAATGGTGGCGCACCAAGCAAGCCGGTAGCAATTCGAGTACGCCTGGTGGGGGCATGAGCTCCATTCCAGAATCAAACATTGAGGCACAGAAGGCGATGGCCAGGGCCGGCTCCGCTTCTGACCCGATGTACGCCGAGACACGTCCACCAACGGCGCTGCTGCCCCAAGTTTCAGCTGCTGGCCGTCCGCAGAAGGATGGTCGCCCCGCCCCCTTGTCGCCACTGCAGTTCCAGGCGACCGAAGGATTCTCCGCATCGCGATTGATGGTCGAGATTGAGGAGGTGACCCACGATGCAGATCTGGAAGAAGCAGCCATCCGTTTTGCCAACGGAGACAGCGCTGGGGCGGAGGTCTCACTCAGGGAACTGATTGCTGCTGGGGCTGACCGTGCCAAGCATGCCGATACTTGGTTGACCCTGTTTGACCTTTATCGTGCAACGGGCGAACAGTACAAGTTCGAGAGCTTGGCCCTGGACTTTGCTGACCAGTTTGGGCAAAGCGCTCCCACTTGGATATCGCTGCCAGACTTGGCCGCCTCTGCATCCCCGGCGGGTAGTGGGGCAATCGACAGAACGCTGACCTGGAAAAGCCCCCGCTCGCTTGGCCCTGAAGACGTCAAGGCCCTCGGTGCCGCAGTCAGACATGGCACCCAGCCCTATGTGATGGACTGGAGCGGCCTTCAGGAAGTTTCGGCTGGCGCAGTGGGTCCCTTGACCAGCGAACTCAATGCCTGGGCGAGCAGTGAACTCGATTTCCGGTTCCTGAGTGCAGCCAAACTCTCTTCGGTGCTGGGGCGGATGACTCCAGCGAACCGTCGCGACACCAGCGAGGATGTATGGCGCCTGCGTCTGGCAGCCCTTCGTGTCATGAACATGGCTGACGAGTTTGATCTGGCAGCCCTGGACTACTGCGTTACCTATGAGGTGTCACCCCCGGGTTGGGAGCCCGCAAAGTGCAATGTCGTACTACTGGACACAACGGCCAGTGGCTTCATGGCCGCGAGCTCATCAATGCTCGCCAGCCTGATGAACACGACTGGCCCTGGCACCCTGAGTTCAGCCGAGACGACCCTCCAGCCGCTTGACCAGGGTCTGGTTCAGTTTCGCGAACTCATTGGTGAACTGGCCATGGACGCGGATTCAGCGCTGGCCCGGTTGGATGACTCCAGCGAGCAGACGCTGCAGATTGATTGCGGCAAGCTGGTGCGAGTGAACTTTTCTGCCGCCGGGGCGCTGTTGAACTGGACCCTGGAGCGGCATGCCCAAGGGCGCCACGTGATTTTTCTCGACCTTCACCGGCTGATCGCCCTGTTTTTTGGCGTGGTGGGCATTACCGGACACGCCACGGTTGCGGTTCGGCGCGACTGACCCGCGAGCCTCCTACAACGCCCGGCTACGCGCTACCCGCAGCAAGCCTTCGAAGATCAGGTTGTCGGCAATCTCAGCGGGTTGCTCGATGACCGGGCGCACCTTCCACGCGGCACCACCAGTCATCAGCACCAACGGCGGATGGGATGATCGACGACTGAGATGCTGGTACATGCGGGTCACTGCACCCGCGATAGCATAGTTGCCGCCGCTGGTGAGTGCGTCACTGGTGTTGGTGGGGAACTCCCTGACCTCTCCAGTTGGCACGTGAAGGCCAGCTGTACCCGACTCGAGCGCGCGCAACATGATGCCGTGTCCCGGCAAGATGCACCCGCCAAGAAAGCGGCCATTGGCGTCCAGCGCGTCCACTGTCACCGCGGTACCGACCATCACCACCAGGCAGGCATGACCGGGGTGATGGCGTTCAACATGCTGGCGGGCACCAATCAGGGCGACCCATCGGTCCGCTCCCAGGCGGGCTGGGTGATCGTAGCCATTGGTGACCCCAGCTTCAGCCGCCGAGGGGACGATCCACCGCGGAGCCAGATCCCAAGCCTCTTCAAGTTGCTCATCCACGCGCCGACGCACCGCATCGGCCGCCACCGTGCTACCGATCATGGCGGCAGGCCGGACGACCCGTCCCCACTCCACCTCTGCAAGAGTTTCGATGTTCTCGAGAAACACCGCCCCTTGGGCGAGCACTGGCGCCTCCACCTCAAGCGACGCATAGATCGCCCACTTGAGACGTGTATTGCCAACGTCGAGCACCAAAAAACTGCGCATTGGTATCTTTTTGTAGCCTTGGGGACCGGCGCTCATTATGATGACCCGTTGTTGATAAGGGTTGGCACTTACTCGCCACGAATACAAGGCTCAGTGTGTTTCCAGTCATTGACCTTCGCGCCTACGCGTCCGCCCGGGAGCGAGGCTTCGCCTACGGCCAGAAGGCCAGGGCCGAGATCGTCCACTCTCTGGAAACCTATGCGGAGGTATTTGCGCTTTGCGGCATGGACTGGCCTCGTGTCTGTCGCCGGGCCCGCCGCTACGCTCCCGCCATTGCCGGGTTGAGCCCGCACTTGCTGAGCGAGATCGAAGGGATCGCCAAGGGAGTGGGCATTGAACTGGATGCAGTCCTGGCGCTAAACGCGCGAAGCGAAATCCTGCCAGCGACCTTCTTGTCGTCTGCAGGCGTGGAGACGGAGTCAGCGCAGGCTCTGGCCATCAACCACGCCATGGGTTGGTCCACCTGGGCTGATCTGCATGAGTGCACAGCAGTGGGCGTCGGTGCCATGGCGGCGGCAGACCGTCACACGAGGCTGGCTCAGAACTGGGACTGGCTGGGCCGTCAACGGGCAGCCATGGTGATTCTTCACACCGTCGATGCAAATGGCCGGGAGATCCTGACGCTCACCGAAGCGGGCATGCTGGCCAAGATGGGGATCAACGGCGCTGGGTTGGCCGTCGGGTTGAACATCCTCCGGTCGACGTCAGACGGCGAACGTCCTGGCGCTCCGGTGCACGCGATCTTGCGTCACCTGCTGTCATTCGACTCGATTGCCGGCGTTCGCGCCGAACTGGCCCGTATCCAGGCGATAGATGGAAATTACGGAGGATTCGGTGGATCTTCGAACATCCCGTGTGCTGACGCCAGCGGGGAGGTGAGCAACTTCGAGTTGTCCCCCCTGGGCTGGGCGGAGGTGCCTGCCGAACAGGCGCGCAGCGCCCATACGAACCATTTCCTTTCGCCGCTTTTGTCGCCCCACCAGTCCCCCATGAGCGATACCTTGTCCTCGGATGGCCGACTGAGCACGGCCCTGCAGCATCTGAAGGCCGCGCCCATCGGTCTGAGCAGCATTGAAGCCCTGCTTCGGGACGAGAGTGCGGGATCCCTGTCGATCTGCCGCAAGCCAGATCCATCCCTGCCAGTGAACCTGCGCATGGAATCAGTGTGTGGCGTGATCATGGACACCACCGCCCGCGAAATGCTGGTTGCGAGTCATGTGCCCAGCCTCGCTAGGTTCCAGCGCGTTCCCGTGGAACTGGCGGTGCCCACCTCAGTGTTCTGAGATCAATCGGCGCCAGTCGGGCCTTGCCGGAGGCCGCACGGTCTCCAAAGCGGCGGCGGCGGTCAGCACGTCCAGATCCCCGAACATCCGCCCCACCAACTGAACGCCAATGGGCAGACCGGCGCGGGTCAAGCCCCAAGGCAGAGAGACCGCTGGCTGCTGCGTGAGGTTGAACGGGTAGGAAAAGGGGGTGAATCCGATGAAGGTCTCTGCACCGTAATCGCCCCGATGGCCTGCTGGCCCTGCCGGCAATGCGGGTACAGCAACACTCGGCGTAAGCAGCAGGTCAAAGCGCTGCATGAACTGCCGCATGTGCGACCCCAACTGCCCTCGCCTGATCTCAAGCTGGCGCAAGGCCAGCGCGTCGATCGAAGCGCCGTGTTGCGCCTCGGACGCAAAGTCTGGGTCGGTGACCGCCTGTTGTGCGGGCGTAAGCGTATTCCAAAGCCACCAGGCGCCCGCAAACCACAGGCCCACACTGATCTCCATGGGATTCTCAAAGCCTGGCGCAATCTCCTCGACCGACGCCCCCATCGACGCCAGCACGCGGGCACAGTCGGCTGTCGCTGCCGCGATGTCAGCGTCGACCCCATTGACGTAGCCGAGATCCGGGGAGTAGGCCACCCTCAAGCCCCTGAGCGTGGCGGGTACCTGGGCTGCTTGCTGAACCGCTGACAGATAGTCCGTCGGGTCCGGCTGAAGCGAAGTCCAGTCCCGGGCATCTGGCCGCTTCATGACATCCATCATCAGTGCTGCATCGGCCACGCTCATTGCGTGAGGCCCAATATGCGCCACCGTACCGAAGGGGCTGAGAGGGTAAGCCGGCACACGACCAAAGCTCGGCTTCAACCCCACATTGCCACACCAGGCCGCCGGGATGCGCACGCTGCCTGCGCCGTCGGTACCCACCGCCAGAGGGCCCATGCCGGCTGCCACCTGGGCCGCCGCACCGCCACTTGAGCCCCCGCTGGTGTAGCCCACATGCCAGGGATTGCGGGTGATGCCCGTCAGCGGCGAGTTTGTCTCTGCCTTGCACCCGAACTCCGGGGTGGTGGTCTTGCCGAGCAAGGTGGCGCCCGCCTCGCGAAGACGCGCGGTGACCGGCGCGTCGACATCCCAGGCCTGGTTTGGATCGATCGTCAGACTGCCGCGAAGTGTCGACCACCCCTTGGTGAGGATGATGTCCTTGATGGAGGTGGGCACGCCTTCCAGCGTCCCCACCGCGTCTCCAACTGCACGGTACGCTGCCCACCGCGCCTCGCTGCGCCGTGCGCTGGCCAAGGCCGATTCGGCATCCACCAGTCGAAAGGCATTCAAGACCGGATTGAGGCGCCCAATGCGCTGCAGCACGGCCTGGGCGGCTTCGACTGGCGAAGCGCCGCCGCTGCGATACAGCGCGAGCAGTTGGGTTGCCGTGCAATCGGCAAGGTCTGCCGGGGGTCCTGGCGGCGTGGTTGCCGATGACATCGGCGACCTCATGCAGACAGGCGCGGGCTGACCACCAGCTTGGTCCACGGCAGGTCAGCGGCGTCTGCCGCCATCGGGCCTGCGGCCTTGGCGATGATCACGTCGCGCCCAGGGTCAACCACCAAGGGCGTGAAGTCAGCGCGAAAGTGGTTGGAGCTTTTCACCACGACGATGGCCATCTCTTCGGGGATGATCCCTAAGGCGCGCAACAACTCCCGGTCCAGCAGCTGGGTCTTGCCACTGACCACCGCCACACGGATGCCCTCGACCCGAACCGCAGCGGACAAGCCCAAGTGCACCGTGACGCCAGTCATCATGGGGCCCTTCAAGGTGACCTTGCCATCGCCCAGCTGCTCCACCGTGGCACGAGCCCTCACCGGCGCATCGCTCACGGTGCCGTCGAAAGTGCGAACCGCCTCTCCAAGGCTCAGCTCCACTTCGGCACCCACGCCCGCCTGGTGCGCCACGAGGGCCGCTGCCGGGTCAAACATCAAGCCCACGGCCACGCGGCCTGGAAACTGGCGACCCGCTCCCTGACGCAGCAGTTCACGCAGCAGGCCCGTGGTGTTGCTGTCGCCGCCCGCGCCCGGGTTGTCCTGGGTGTCTGCCACCACCACCGGCCTGCCAGACACCGACGCACGCGCCATGGCCAGACGCACCGCGTCAGCAGCCGGCAGCACGCCGGCGTCCCATTGACGCGCTGGGGAGGCCACTCGAAACAGCGCATCGGCAGCGGCATCTGCGGCCGCCTGCGTGTCCGCATGGGCCCAGATCATCGGAGCGCATTCCGCAAAATCGGCCGCCGGAAAACCCATGCAGAAACTCAGCATTGCACGGGCTGCGGCCTGCTCACCATCCAGTGCAATCAGACGCTGATACAAAGACTTCGCTGGCTCCAGCCAGGTACTCTGCGAATTGAGTGGGATCAGGTAGGGAAAACGGCGCCACGCAAGGGCCTGGCGCCGACCGAGCGCCAGTCTGCGGACGAGCAACTGCGCCGCCAGTCGCCCCGTGTCTGCCATGTCAACATGGGGGTAGGTGCGGTAGCTGACGAGGCCGTCCGCCAAGGCGAGCATGTTCTCGGTCACATTGGCATGCAGGTCCAGACTCGCCACGATAGGCAGGTCGTTTCCCACCAAGGACCGCAGACGCGACAACAACTCGCCTTCTGCGTCGTCTGCATGCTGCGCCACCGCCGCACCATGCAGATCGAGATAAATGGCATCCAGACCATCTCCGCTCTGCAGCGCAGCCTGGACGTCCTCGCAGATGGCGCCGGCAATGTGCTCGAACGCGTCCACCGTGACATAGCTCGACGGCGTGGCGCCCGCCCACACCGAGGGCACCAGTTGCCAGCCGTGCTCCCGGGCGGCCGCCATGAAGCCACTGATGGGCATGTTGAGCCCCTCGAAGGCCTCAATGACCTGCGCGCCCCGCTGGTAGGCCGGAAAGTCGT
>CAZRRW010000038.1:0-6143 GCA_964602505.1 uncultured Burkholderiaceae bacterium | reverse complement strand
GCCCCGCGTTGAAAGCGGCCCAGTCGGCCAGCGACGGGGCAAAGGTGTTGGTCTCGTGCTGAAAGCCCGCGACGAGGACGCGCGGCATCAGTTCTTCTTGATGTTCCAGTAGACCTGACCGCCTTGAACCTGCCCAGAGATGTTCTTGCGGGACGCGGAAGGGTTGTTGTACATGCCAAGATGCACGTGGGACACCGTCTCGATGGCGCGCAGCTGGGCCTGCTCGGCCACCTTCCGCTTCTCGGCGTCAGACTTCGCCGCGATGAATTTGAGCTTCAGGTCTTCCAGTTCCTTGTCATCCTGCCAGCCGAACCAGCCCCGCTCGCCGCTGGCGTTCATCATGGCCATGGTCAGGGGGTTGAGGATGTCGCCAGCCACCCAGGCGGTCATGAAGGCATTCCACCCACCAGCAGCCGGCGCATCGCGCTTGGCGCGGCGAGCCACCAGCGTCTGCCAGTCCATCTGTGGCATGTCCACCTTGAAGCCAGCCGCCTCCAGCTGCTGCTTGGCCACCAGGGGCAATTTCGCAATGGCCGCGAGGTCGGTCGGTCGCATCAGCAGCACGGGCTCACCCTTGTAGCCCGCCTCGTCGAGCAGCTTCTTGGCCGCCACCGGATTGGCCACACCGGTATAGATGCCGGTGTTGTCGCTGGCAAACGGCGTGCCGCAGGGGTACATGCTCTTGCAGAACTTGAAGAGCCCGGGTGCCCCCACCTGGGTTTTCAACATCTGCTCCTGCCCCAGTGCCAGCATGGCGGCGCGACGGATGCGCACATCGTTGAAGGGTGGGTGCAGGTGATTGAAGCGGAAGATGAACTGCACACCCGCCGGCTGCTGGTCGACGATCTGAATCGCCGGGTTGCTGCGCAGGGTGGCGTACTGCTCAAAGGCTGGCTGTTCGATGATGTCCACCTCGCCGTTGATCAGGGCATTCAGCTGGGTCTGCGGGTCACGGATGATCACCCACTCCACCCGATCCACGAACACGGGCTTGCCACCGGCGGTGCCGTTGGGCGGCTCGGCCCTCGACTTGTACTTCTCGTTCTTGAGATAGACCACCCGTTCGCCTGGACGGAACTCGGCGGGCACGAACTTGTAGGGGCCAGAGCCGATGTGCTCCCGGATCTGCTCTGTGCCGGGGGTGGCTGCAATGCGCGCCGGCATGATGAACGGCACGTTGGAGGACGGCTTGCCCAGCGCCTCCAGCATGACACCGTAGGGCGTCTTGAGCTTGATGGTGAATGTCTTCGCATCCGGGGTGCCGTAGCTGTCCACCGCACGGGCCAGGGTGCTGCCAAACGAATCCCGGCTGGCCCAGCGCCGGATGGACGCCACCACGTCTTCGCTGGTGACCGGCCTGCCATCATGGAACTCCAGGCCGTCTCGCAAGGTGAAGGTCCACAGGAGCTGGTCCTTGCTGACGCTCCATTTGTCCACCATCTGTGGCTTGACGGTGCCGTCAGCCGCCGTCCCGAACAGGGTGTCGTAGATCATGTACCCGTGGTTGCGCGTCACATAGGCCGTCGTCCACACCGGGTCCAGGATGGTGATGTTGGCGTGGGGCACAACGCGCAGCACGTTGTTCTGGGCCATGGCGGGAGCGACCGCCATGCTCAAGCCCATGGACAAGCCGAACACTGCGGCCAGGTGCGCAGCCCAAGAGCGACGATGCATACTCATTTGCGTTCTCCTCAATCGAAACCGCTGGCCATGACTGACCAAACCGTGCTTATACAGAAATCGTCTGCACAACGGCTGGACATCACGCTGAACCGGCCTGACAAGCGCAACGTGCTGGCGGTGGCCACTTGGCACGCCTTGCGCAACGCCTTTGAAGCCGCCGCCAGCGACCCCGATCTGCGCCTCGTCGTGCTGCGTGGCGCCGGCGGCCACTTCTGCGCGGGGGCCGACATTGCCGAGTTTAAGCAGACCCGTGCCACGCGGGCTCAGGTCAGCGCCTACCACGAGTCGGTGATCGCACCTTGCCTGGGCGCCATTCGCAACTGCCCGATGCCAGTTCTGGCTGCCATCGAAGGCAACTGCATCGGAGGCGGGCTTGAAGCGGCGCTGTGCTGCGACCTGCGACTGGCCCACGCTGATGCGACGCTCGGCGTGCCAATCAACAAGCTCGGATTTCCCCTGGCGCCGCGCGAGCTGGAAATGCTGCTCGGGCTGGTGAGCCCCACCGTGGCGGCTGAACTGCTGCTGGAGGGACGGCTGCTGACAGCCGCCGAGGCAGCCCGGCGCGGACTGATCACCCGTTCCGTGTCCGCAGAGGCGTTTGAGGCCGAGGTGGAGGCGGCCGCAGCCCGGGTGATGGCGGGCGGCCCGCAAGCCGCACGCGCCACGAAGGCACTGATGCGCCGGCTGGGTGACCCTGCCCGCCCGCTCAGCGCCGCCGAGGTGGACGCAGGCTACGCCTTTGCGGACTGGCCCGACTACCAGGAGGGCTACCAAGCTTTTCTATCCAAGCGACGCCCGGCGTTCACCGGCAGGTACCCATGAGCCAGACCATCGCCCTGCTGGCCCGAGAGCTTCGGGAGCATCCCCCCTTTCACCAGCTGCCCCCAGCGGCGGCGGAGGCTTTTGCTGCCTCATCCGTGCTGCGCTACCACGAGGATCAGTCGGTGGTGCTGTCGCCAGACGATGGTGTCGCCAACGAGATGTTGTGGGTGAAGCAGGGCGTCATCCGTGCCGAGCCGTCTGAAGGCGACAGTCTGGCCAGCGACCACGAGCGCGGCGACTGGCTGCCAGTAGCGGCCTTCCTGGCGCAGCGTGCCGTGCAGCGCACCTACCGCGCCGTGGGGGACGTGTTTGTACTGGCGGTCCCCAGGGTCAAGCTGGACGCCATGGTGGCCGCGCATCCCAGCCTGCTGGACTGGATGAACCGCCGGCTGCTGGCCCTGCTGGACCTGTCGACGAGTCGACTGCGTGAGCGCACCGCGTCGGACTCCCTGGCCCTGCAGTCGATGGAGACGCCGCTCGGCAAGCTCGTGAAGCGGGCGCCGGTGTTCGTCAGGCCGGACGATTCCATCCGGCACGCGCTGGAGCTGATGAGGCAACTGGGCACTGGCTCTGTGCTGGTGGGCTCGGATCTGGTGGCGACGGGCATCCTCAGCAGGCACGACGTTCTGGAGCGGATCACGCTGCCCAGCGTGTCGCTGGACGCCCCCGTGCGGGAGGTCATGTCCAGCCCGCTGATTGCCCTGGACTCGACCATGACCGCCATGGACGCGGCCATCGCCATGGCCAGACATGGCATTCGCCACATCCCCGTCTTGTCGGGTGGCAAGACCGTGGGCATGGTGTCAGAGCGAGACCTCTTCAAACTGCAGAACCAGAGCGTTGGGCAGTTGAGTTCAAGCATCCGGCGCGCGGCTGACTTGCCTGCACTCAAGAGCCTTTCTGCGGACGTCCGTGCCCTCACACAGAACCTGATGGCCCAGGGCCTTCAGTCGCATCAGCTCACTGCCCTGGTCAGCCACTTGAACGACCTGCTCACCCAGCAGACGATCCGCCTCGCCGCCAGCCAGCACGGTCTGAACTTGGACAGCTTTGCGTGGTTGGCTTTCGGCTCCGAGGGTCGAAGCGAACAGACGCTCGCCACCGACCAGGACAATGGCCTGACCTGCACTGACCCGGACTTGCTGCCAGCCCTGAAGGCCATGGCCGCCGACGCGAACCGCTGGCTTGACGTGCTTGGCTTTCCCCTGTGCCGCGGCGGGGTGATGGCCATGCACGACGCCTATGCCCGCACCCAGAGCGACTGGCTCCATGCCTTTCGCCATTGGGTGGATCACGGCACGCCGCAGGATCTGCTGTCCGCCAGCATCTGCTTTGACAGCCGAGGCCTTGCGGGCCGGTCCGACCTGGCCAACGCGCTGGCCAGCGAGCCCGCTGCTTGGTGCGCCCAGGCCCCCCGCTTCATGAAGCTGCTGGCCATGCAAGCGCTGTCTCATACACCCCCCCTGTCGTGGACGGGGCACCTCGAAACCCGGCCTGGGCCGTTTGGACCGGGCATTGATCTCAAGCTGCAAGGCAGTGCCCTGTTCGTGGATGCCGCACGCGTGCTGGCCTTGAGTCAAGGCATCGCCCTGCGCTCAACCCGTGAGCGCTTGCGTGCCGCTGCCCAGGCGCTCCATGTGCCTGAAAGCGAGTCCTCCGCGTGGCTCACGGCGTTTGACTTCATCCAGACCCTGCGGGTACGCCAGCAACTGCGGGCCTCGCAGCCCGAACATGCCAATTGGCTGACGGTGGACACCCTGGATGCAGTCGACCACCGGGTGCTACGGGAATCTCTCAAGGTCGCAGGCCGGCTTCAGCAGCGGCTGCGGCTTGACTACGAACGATGATTCGATGGCCCTGGACAACAAGCGGGGCGGGCGGGGCCAATCGCGCCACCCGATGGGTGGTGCTGGACGTCGAAACCACGGGGCTGGACACAAACACCGACCATGTGCTGTCGGTGGCCGCCATCGGCGTGCACCGAACCCACGGGCACAGCCGGTTGGAAATCCACCTCAGCGACCACTTTGAGGCTCAGCTCAGGCCCCCCCAGCTTTCTGGTGACGCCAATGTGCTGGTGCATGGCTTGGGGCGGGGCAGCCAGCAGGCGGCCGACGCCCCAGAGAACGCCCTGGCAGCCCTTGCCCACTTTGTGGCCAACGCACCGATCCTGGGGTTTCACGTGGGCTTCGACAAAGCCATGCTTGAACGGGCCTGGCGCCTGGCCAAACTGCCCGCGCCCGACACCCGTTGGCTCGACATGGCCCCCCTTTGCGAGCTGGCTTGGCCCGAGCATGACGCCAGGAACCTGGACGAATGGCTGCACGCCACAGGTCTGTCGCCCCTGGCACGGCACGCTGCCGCCGCGGACACCCTCGTCACTGCGGAACTGCTCGCCTGCGCCTGGCCGCGCCTGTACGCCCAATTCGGCGGGCGCTGGAGCGACCTGGAGCAGGCCGTCGGCCAGCGGCGCTGGCTTCGGTGAAACACACCCGATTGCGCCAGAATACCGGTTGACGTTTACGTAAACGTCAATCAAGGACGCCCGTCCAAGGATCAGCCATGACCGACCTTTCAGCCGACTTCAAAGCCTTGGCCGAATACAAGCCCACACACAAAGTGCGTTTTGTCACCGCCGCCAGCCTGTTTGACGGACACGATGCGGCCATCAACATCATGCGCCGCATCCTGCAGGGCATGGGGGCCGAGGTGATCCACCTGGGGCACAACCGCAGCGTCGACGACGTGGTGACGGCTGCATTGCAGGAGGACGCGCAGGGCATCGCCATCAGCAGCTACCAAGGCGGGCATGTGGAGTACTTCAAGTACATGGTGCAGTTGCTGCGCGAGCGGGGTGCTGCACACGTGCAGGTTTTTGGCGGCGGGGGCGGGGTGATCGTGCCCGAGGAGATTCGCGATCTGGCATCCCACGGGGTTCGCATCTACAGCCCGGAGGACGGCCAGCGCATGGGTTTGCAGGGCATGATCGGCGAGATGCTGATGCGCTGCGACCACGATCCGGCGGTGCGTCAGGCGGCAGACGTGCAACGCGTGTTGGGCGGCGATTGGCTGGCGTTGGCGCGTGCCATCACCCAGCTGGAAAACGGCAGCATGGGTGCCGCCGATCGCGATGCCTTGTTGGCCTGCGGCGCACAACGCAAGACACCCATCATCGGCATCACCGGCACGGGCGGTGCGGGCAAGAGCTCGCTGACCGACGAGTTGATTCGCCGCATCCGGCTCGACCAGAACGATGCCCTGAGGCTTGCAGTGATCTCGATTGATCCTTCGCGGCGCAAGAGTGGCGGTGCCCTGCTGGGCGACCGAATTCGCATGAACGCCATCAGCCCCTGGGGCCATCAGCCGCGTGTGTACATGCGCAGCCTGGCGACCCGCGACTTTGGCAGCGAGATCAGTCAGGCCCTGCCTGACGTGCTGGCCGCCTGCAAGGCATGTGGCTTTGACCTGGTGATCGTCGAAACCTCGGGCATCGGCCAGGGCGATGCGGCCATCGTGCCGCATGTGGATGTGCCCCTGTACGTCATGACGCCCGAGTTTGGTGCCGCCAGCCAGCTGGAGAAAATCGACATGCTGGACTTCGCCGAGTTCGTGGCCATCAACAAGTTCGACCGCAAGGG
>CAZRRW010000037.1:3491-15381 GCA_964602505.1 uncultured Burkholderiaceae bacterium | reverse complement strand
AGTTCGCGCTGACGCTTTTCGACCGAGTAGTTGGGCGTGGGCATCGGTGTCCTTGGGCAGTGAACTGCCGCGAAGATACCCCATGCGCCTTCAGAGGGATCAGTTCAACTCGGCAATCAGTTCGATCTCTACGGCCGCTCCCATCGGAATCTGGGCGACGCCGAAGGCGCTGCGCGCATGGGCTCCTTTGGCGCCGAACACTTGGCCGAACAGCTCTGACGCGCCGTTGATGACCAGGTGCTGGTCTGTGAAGCTTGGGGTGCTGTTCACCAGGCCCATCAGCTTGACGATGCGCTTGACCCTGCCCAAATCGCCCGTGGCGGCGTGCAGGGTGCCCATCAGGTCAATGGCCACCCGCCGAGCTGCGGCCTGACCGTCAGCCAGGCTCACGCCTGCGCCAAGTTGTCCCACATAGGGTTTGCCGTCGAGCTTGCTGATGTGGCCCGACACAAAGAGGAGGTGGCCGGCCTGCACAAAAGGCACATAGGCGGCTGCCGGAGTGCCGACGGGCGGCAGATCGATCTGTAGCGTTTTAAGGACGTCGTAGGGGCTGCTCATGGCGGGATCCAAAAGGGTCGGAAGCTGGAAAGTCCGATGGTAGGGGACTCGATGGTAGAACGGGCCTCATGTCGGCAGGGCATGGGGTCAAGAGGCGGGCGTGGATGCTGTTGGCAGCGATCGCCTGGTGCGTCGGCTGCGTCTGGCAGCTCCAGCAAGCCTTCCTGCTGCAGGCCGAGACGTTGCGCTGGCTGCTGGCCGGTGCACTGGTGGCTGCGGCCCTGGCCCCTTGGCTGGCCCGTCGTCTGGGTAATGGCCGCGGCGCTGTCACGGCCGAAGTGCTGCTGGGCATGTGGTGGCTGGCAGCCATCGCAGTCGTCGCGTTTGCTGGCGTCAGCCTGAGGGCTGACGCGCGGCTTGCCGAGCGGCTGAACCCGGTGCTGGAGGGGCAGGATCTGCAGGTCGATGGCGTGGTCGCTGCGATGCCTCAGGCCTTTTCGGGCGCTAGCGTGGGCGGGGTGCGCTTCGTGTTTGAGCCGATGAGGGCAACCACCGTGACGGGCCTTGATGTCGTGTTGCCGCCCCGCCTGTGGATCAGCTGGTATGCGGGTCTCGCCAATGGTGAGCTTCAGGGCGTGCCGGGCCTGAGGGTCGGCGAACGCTGGCAACTCACCTTGCGGCTGAAGCGGCCTCATGGCAGCGCCAATCCGCATGGCTTTGACTACGAGCTGTGGCTGTTCGAGCAGGGTCTGGGGGGCAGCGGCTACGTACGCAGCAGCCCGCCAGCGGTTCGCCTGGGGACTGAATGGACCGGCATGCGTCTGGTCGAGCGGGCCCGGCAGATCACCCGGGACGCTCTGATCGCGCGAGTCGACGATGACCGTGCTGCTGGGGTGCTGGCGGCACTGGTGGTGGGCGATCAGCGGGCGATTGACCGCGCCGAGTGGGATCTGTTTCGGGCCACTGGCGTCGCGCACCTGATGAGCATCTCCGGCCTGCATGTGACCATGTTCGCATGGCTCGCGGCGCTGGTCGTGGGCTGGGCATGGCGGCGCAGCGCCTGGCTGTGCCTGCGCCTGCCCGCACCGCATGCCGCGCGTGTGGGTGGCTTCGCTCTGGCCCTGGCCTATGCGGTGTTCTCCGGGTTTGGCGTGCCCGCGCAACGTACCGTGTGGATGGTGGTCACCGTCACCCTGATCGGTCTGCTGGGGTTGCGGTGGCGGGCGTGGCGGGTGCTGCTGGCTTCGGCCAGTGTGGTCGTGCTGGCAGACCCGTGGGCGTTGTTGCAGCCTGGCTTCTGGCTGAGCTTTGTGGCGGTGGCAGGGCGTCGTGCCGTGGTGGCGGCGTCTGGTGCGCGAGCAGTGGGTCGCAACCCTGGCGTTGGCGCCGCTGAGCCTGCTGTTCTTTCAGCAGGTGTCGCTGATCGGGCTGATTGCCAATGCAGTGGCCATTCCGCTGGTGACCTTGCTTATCACGCCGCTGGCGATGCTGGGGGTGCTGCTGCCGTTGGCGTGGTGGCCTGCATCCGGCCTGACGCAGGCCCTGCTTTGGGCCTTGCAGGCCTTCGCGGAGGCCGGCCCAGTTCCATGGGTTCTGCCGGCTCCCGGTGTGGTGGCGACAGTGTTCGCGACGCTGGGCGTGATCCTGCTGGTGATGCGCCTGCCTTTGGCGGCCCGCCTGCTGGCTTTGCCACTGTTGATGCCCATGCTGGCCCCCATCCTGGCCCCTGTGGCGTGGCAGGCGGCCACCCGCCCGCCGCCGGGGGAATTCGAGTTGCTGGCGGTCGATGTCGGGCAAGGGGCCGCAGTGATCGTGCGCACGGCGTCCAGCACGTGGCTGTACGACAGTGGGCCGCGCTACAGCAGTGAGGCTGACGCGGGCGACCGGGTGCTGGTGCCACTGCTGCGAGCCTTGGGCGAGCGCCGACTCAGTGGCATGGTCGTCAGCCATCGTGACGCCGACCATGCCGGCGGTGCCTCGTCTGTCCTGAAGGCCTTCCCAGGCACACCCGTGCTCAGTTCTGTGTCCGTCCAGGAGGCCATGGCCTGGGCGCAACCTACCGACCCCCGGCCCGTGGTCAGCCGCTGCGAAGCCGGACAGCCCTGGCTGGCGCTCAGTGAGCGCGATGGCGTGCGCGTGGCGGTGTTGCATCCACCAACGGCAAGCTACTCGGAGCCTGGGCTCAGGCCGAATGCCCTGTCTTGCGTGCTTCGGGTCAGTTCGCGAAGTGGCCGCGCGGCCTTGTTGACGGGCGATATCGAGCGCTTGCAGGAATTGGCGCTTGCGTCGCGCAGTGCGCCGGGCAGCCTGCGAGCCGATGTGCTGCTGGTGCCGCACCATGGCAGCAACACCTCGTCCACCGAGGAGTTTCTGGAGGCGGTGGCGCCCCAGGTGGCAGTGGTGCAGGCGGGTTACCGCAACCGTTTCGGTCATCCCACGGTTGCAGTGCTGGGCCGCTATCAGCGACGTGGCATTGAAGTCCGCCAAAGCCCGCTGTGCGGTGCATGGCGCTGGCGAAGCGACGGGTCAGGTGGGTCAGGGCGCTGCTGGCGGGATGACCAGCGTCGCTACTGGAAATTTTGAAACAAAAATTTCTTAAAAGTAGATCAACGTCCTGTTAAGAGGCGAAAATTTGTAAATCGGCAAACTGCAGGATCGTCTATTCTAAAGAACCCTTTCAGGTGTTCTTTAGTCTCCAAAAAAGTTTGCATATCGCCCTGTAGATCAATCAGCGCCCGATCAACTCGGCTGGATGCATCTGGCCTGGGCGGTCTTCCATGTAGCCCTTGCCATCCTTCACGCCGGTGCGGCCCATGAGCTGCCAGGCCGTGCGCTGGGACACGAGCCGGGCCAGGAACTCCAACTCCTCGTCGGTGTGGTTGATCGCGGGGGCCGGTCTTAGTCGGCGGCCGTTGACGGGCTCTGGCTCGGCCCAGAAGGCCTGGTGGTAGCTGGATTGGGATACCGCGTTGTCCCGGCCGGCTGTCATGTCGACCGTCCCGTAGCAGTTGCAGAAGTAGCTGCGCATCGCCTGGTCGGGGAAGACCTCGGTGTAGACGCCGGTGCCGCGGATGCCAGCGGTCAGGGTGGGCGTGGCAATCAGCCGAGGGGTGCCTTTGCCCCAGACACTGGCCACTGCGCCAGTCAGCATGCGCAGCACGCTGACCGCGTTGAGCGTGGCACCGCGTTCCACTGTCATGCGGGTGCGCTCTCGCACTAGGAACGATGAATTGCCGATAGCAAACACCAGCCGCGAGCGTGGGCCGGTTTCCAGCGAGTCACCCGTTTGGACGAACTGGTCCGCTCGCAACCGAGCGCCGTTGATCAGCACGTCACCCGAGAACTCCACCACGTTGCTGCGGCCTTGAGCGAGAGCAGCGGGGCTGGCCAGGACGGCGCTACCGCCGGCGGCCATCCAGGTGGCGGCGGCTTGCAGCACGCTGCGGCGCTGGAACCACAGCAGCTCGGCCTCGCTGCGGCCATCAAGTTGATGTTGCATCGGTCACTCCTTGGAGGGGTCGGTTGTCGGTGTGGGTGTCGCGTCGGACGGCCGGTCCCCTACGATGAAGCTGTCGCGGAACGTGGCGAAGAACGAGGCAAAGAACACGCTGGCCATGAAAAGCATCAGGGGCACCAGAGCCACCCCTGCAATGCCGGTGTTGCCCAGCAGGCCGGCCACGAGAACCGTGCCAATCATGGCGCTGGCGAACACCACCATCCAGCCCGCCGCGTAGGTTGTCATGGCCCAGAAGTTGCGCAGGCAGGCCACAAGGCTGAAGAACAGCGACTTCACTGGGCTGACGCCGTGCCAGTGCACCAGCGCCGGGGCGTGCCAGAAGAGCATCGACACGGGGGCGTACAGCACTGCAGCCATCAGCGCAGCTGCCTGGAAACCGTCGTCGTCCACGACGTCTTGCGTGATGCGTCCACCCAGTAGCGCCAGTCTGGCCAGACGGCCACCGTCGGCCAGGCTGGTCAAGCCGAACAGCAGGCACACGGCCAGTGCATACAGCCCACCCAGCACCAGCATGGCGTTCAGGCGTTCGCGGCCCACCCGGAATGCGGCAATCAGCACGGTGGGCAGCGGAAACTTGCCTTTCTGCGCATCCGCCGCCGCCGCCATGAAGCCCAGGGTGGCGGCAGGCACGAGCAGCAGGGGCAGGAAGGGGCCGACCAATGGAACGAGGGTGGCCAGACCCATCACGAACAGATACAGGAAGAACAGCCCGGTGAAAGCCAGCGGCTGCTTGAAGAATGTCCGAAAGCCCTCGCGTACCCAAAGGGCGCCTTGTCGGGCGGAAACCAGGTTCACATGCATGGCGCATTCTCGCAAGACGCTGGCGTACCCCGATTGGTTTCAGCCCCTTCGCAAAGAGGCGTCGAGGGCGTGAAGAAGTTGGCGTTTCGCGCTGCTTGGCGGCGCTGCCTGCCCTGCGCCGGTACGCAGGGTCAGGTCGATCGGGCGGCCAGCACGCGTTCGAAATGAGCCGGGTCGTGAGGGGTGAGGGTGTGCGCACTGCGCGGCAGGTGGTAGTCCCACAGGCGTGAGATCCAGAACCGCAGGGCACCGGCCCGCAGCATGGCGGGCAGCATCTGGTGCTCATCCGGGGTAAGTGGGCGCACCGCCTGGTAGGCGTCCAGCAGTGCTGCGTGACGTGCGGGGTCGCTCCGGCCGGTGGCCAGATCGATCGTCCAGTCGTTCAAGGCGACCGCGAGGTCGAACACCCAGGTGTCCACGCCCGCAAAGTAGAAGTCGAACACGCCAGTCAGCGTCAGGGCGTGTGGGCCATCGCCGTCGAACATGACGTTGTCACGGAACAGGTCGCAATGGGCCGGTCCGCGTGGCAGCGTGTTGTAGGCCTTGGTGGCGGCCAGGGCCACCTGCTCGGCGAGGGCGGTGTTCAGCAGTTCGGTCTGTTCGGGGCGCAGAAAGGGCAACACCACGGGCGCGGTTTCCACCCACCAGCCCAGGCCGCGCAGGTTGGGCTGGTGCAGCGGGAAATCTGCGCCGGCCAGATGCATTCGCGCCTGCACCTCCCCCAGCAACGCGCAATGCTGGGCCGTTGGGGCGAGCTCACTGCGCCCGTCCAGGCGCTCTACCAGGGCGGCCGGTTTGCCCAGCAAGGTGAACAGCACTTCTCCTTGAGCGTCGGCCTGAGGTGCAGGGACCGGGACACCCCGCTCGGCCAGGTGTTGCATCAGCCGCAGGTAGAAGGGCAGCTGCGCGTGGGTCAGACGCTCGAAGAGCGTCAGCACGTAGCGCCCGCCCGACGTGTCAAGGAAGTAGTTGGTGTTCTCGATGCCACCCGCGCACTCCGCGAGGTCAGTCAGACCGCCCAGGCCGAAGCGGCGCACGAACTCGGCGGCCTCATGCCGCGGCACTGGAGTGAAAACAGCCATCGCGACAGGAAGGCGGCGGGCCTGAAGCAATCAGAAGGTCAGTACCCGCCAGACGGTCTTGCCTGCGGAGCTGCCGCGGGTGTCTGTTGCATCTCGGGCGTTGTCCGACGGGATGACCTCGTAGGGCGCTCCAGTGGCGGGAGTCACCGTGATGTGCTGCGTCTGCTCACGCACCCGCAGTTCCTCCACCTTGGCGTTGCGGTCCTGGGTGACGATGCGCTGGATGCGGTCATTGCGCACATTTCCCTCAGGCGTGACGACGCGGCTGTCGGAGGTCGGCGATGCAGGAGAGGGGGTCTGCGCCAGGGCCGAGGCGATGCACAGAACCATAGGCCCCATCAGGCACGCCACACGCACGACGAAGAAATTCATGGACTGGATTCTAGGGCGCGACAATCCAGTGCATGAACACACTGCTGTTGGTGGACGGCTCCAGCTACCTCTACCGGGCGTATCACGCTTTGCCAGACTTGCGGGGCCCTGGGCAGGTGCCCACGGGCGCCATTCACGGCATGGTGGCCATGCTGCGCCGTCTGCGCGAACAGTTCCCAGCCAGTCACGCAGCCTGCGTGTTCGATGCCCCAGGCCCCACGTTCCGCGATGCTTGGTACCCCGCCTACAAGGCCACCCGATCGGCCATGCCCGATGACCTGCGTGCGCAGATTGACCCCATCCATGAGGCGGTTCGCCTGCTGGGCTGGCCGGTGCTGAGCGTGCCCGGTGTCGAGGCCGACGACGTGATCGGCACCCTGGCGCGAGAGGCCGTGGTAAGGGGTCAGGAGGTCATCATCTCGAGTGGCGACAAGGACCTGTCGCAACTGGTGAATGAGCACGTCGTGGTGATCGACACCATGAATAACAAGCGCCGCGACGTGGCCGGGGTCACCGCCGAGTTTGGCGTGGCCCCCGAGCGCATCGTCGACTACCTCACGCTCGTCGGCGACACGGTTGACAACGTGCCGGGTGTCGAGAAGGTTGGCCCCAAGACGGCGGCGAAGTGGCTGGCTGAGTACGGCACGCTCGACAACCTGGTGGCCCGTGCGGCTGAGGTGAAAGGTGTGGCCGGCGAGAACCTGCGCAAGGCCCTGGACTTTCTGCCCCTGGGCCGCAGGCTGGTCACTATCGACACGGCGGTGGCGGGTTTGCCGAGTTTTGATGACCTTCACCTGGGCGCCGAACAGCCAGATGGTCTGGCCGATTTTTACAAGCGGTTCGGCTTTCGAAGCTGGCTCAAGGAGTTGACGGGCGAGACGCTGGCGGTGCCCACCGCTGCGCCGCCGGATGACCTGTTTACCGAGCCCAAGGCGGATGGCGTGTTGGCTACGGTTCCTGCCGCTGTGGCCCAGCCCCCCAGCCACCCCAGGCACTACGAGACAGTTAGCACTTGGGAGGCGCTTGACGAGTGGGTCGCCCAGCTGAAGGCGGCGCCCATGGCTGCTCTCGACACCGAGACTACCAGCCTGGACGCCATGCAGGCGCGCATCGTTGGCCTCAGTTTCAGCGTACAGCCCTGGCGCGCTGCCTACGTCCCTACCGGGCATGACTATCCCGGCGCACCAGCCCAGCTGCCCTTGGACGAAGTGCTGGTGCGGTTGAAACCCTGGCTGGAAGATCCGGCCTGCCCGAAGGTGGGCCAGCACATCAAGTATGACCTGCAGGTGTTTGCGAACCACGGCATCGCGGTCAAGGGCTATGCGCACGACACCAGGCTCCAAAGCTACGTGCTTGAGGCCCATCTCAACCATAGCCTCGACAAGCTGGCCCAGCGCCACTTGGGTCGGCAGGGCATCAGCTATGAAGACGTGGCCGGCAAGGGGGCGAGCCAGATTCCGTTCAGTCAGGTGAGCGTCGAGCGGGCGGCGGAGTACTCTTGCGAAGACTCCGACATGACCTTGGCGGTGCACCAGGTGCTGTGGCCGCGCCTAGCGGCTGAACCCGCCCTGCTGCGGGTCTACGAAAGTATTGAGGTGCCCACCAGCCTCGTGTTGCAACGCATGGAACGCACTGGGGTGCTCATCGATTCAGCCCTTCTGGCCACGCAAAGCCAGGAGTTGGGCCAGAAGATGGTGGCGCTGGAGGCCGAGGCCCATGCCCTGGCTGGGCAACCCTTCAACCTGGGCTCACCCAAGCAGATTGGCGAGATCCTGTTCGGCAAACTGGGCCTGCCGGTTGTCAAGAAGACCGCCACGGGTGCGCCCAGCACCGATGAAGAGGTGCTGGAGAAGCTGGCGCAGGACTACCCCCTGCCTGCCAAGCTGTTGGAGTACCGCACCGCCAGCAAGCTGAAGAGCACCTATACCGACAAGCTGCCGCTGATGGTGAACCCCAGCACCGGGCGGGTGCACACCAACTACGCGCAGGCGGTGGCGGTGACGGGGCGGCTTTCCAGCAACGACCCGAACCTGCAGAACATCCCGATCCGCACTGCCGAAGGCCGCCGGGTGCGCGAGGCCTTCATTGCGCCGCCAGGCCATGTGATCGCCAGTGCCGACTACAGCCAGATCGAACTGCGCATCATGGCGCATATCAGTGGCGACGCCACGCTGCTGAAGGCCTTTGCTGACGGCCTGGACGTGCACCGCGCCACGGCGGCCGAGGTGTTTGGCGGCACGCCTGAGTCGGTGAGCGCCGAGCACCGGCGCTATGCCAAGGTCATCAACTTCGGCCTCATCTACGGCATGAGCGCCTTTGGGCTGGCCAGCAACCTGGGCATTGAGCGCAGCGCGGCGGCTGCCTACATCGACAAGTATTTCCAGCGGTATCCGGACGTGAAACGCTACATGGACGAGACCAAGGCCAGCGCCAAGGACAAGGGCTATGTGGAGACGGTGTTCGGCCGCAGGCTGTGGCTGCCTGAAATCAATGGCGGCAACGGCCCGCGCCGGTCGGCCGCCGAGCGGGCCGCGATCAATGCCCCCATGCAGGGCACCGCGGCCGACCTCATCAAGCTCAGCATGGTGGCCATGCAACGCCTGCTGGACGAGCAGGCCAAGCGCACCCGGATGATCATGCAGGTGCATGACGAGCTGGTGTTCGAAGTGCCCGACGACGAGGTGGACTGGGTGCGCCGCGAGGTGCCCAGGGTGATGGCCGGGGTGGCGCAACTCAAGGTGCCTTTGGTGGCCGAGGTGGGCTTCGGCCCGAATTGGGACCAGGCGCATTGAAGCCTGGCGCGAAATGGACATGTACGAGGAGCTGCTGATGGATGCGCATGACGACCTGTTGAGTCTTCACCCGGCGCCGCTGACGCGGCAGCCTGTATCACGCCGGGGGTTCGTACGCACCTCGGTGGGCACCGGCTTTGCGGCCTCGGTCCTGCCCATCTGTGCGCAGACCGCCATCAAGACCGATGCGCAGGGCTTGCTGGCCGGGGAGGTGATGATTGACGTGGCTGGCTTCAGGATGCCCGCCTACCGCGCCATGCCGCAGGGGCGCACCAGCCTGCCCCTGGTGCTGGTGCTCAGCGAGATCTTTGGTGTGCACGAGTACATCGCCGACACCGCACGGCGCTTTGCCAAGGCGGGCTACATGGCGGTGGCCCCGGAGCTGTTTGTGCGTCAGGGTGATGCCCAGGGCTTCGGCACGGTAGCCGAGCTCATCCGCGAGGTCATCTCCAAGGTGCCCGACGCCCAGGTGATGGCCGATCTGGACGCGACCATCCGATGGGCGGCTGGCAATGGCGCCGACGTGAACAAGGTGGGCGTAACCGGCTTCTGCTGGGGTGGGCGGCAGACTTGGCTGTACGCCGCGCATTCGCCCGCCATCAAGGCCGGGGTGGCCTGGTACGGCCGCCTGGTCGGGCAGGCCACGCCATTGAACCCACGTCACCCGGTGGATGTGGCGGGCCAGCTGAATGGCCCGGTGCTCGGCCTGTACGGCGGGGCCGATGACGGGATTCCGCTGACCACCGTGGAGCAAATGCGGGCGGCGCTGGCACAGGCTGGAATGGCCCCGGCGTCGCGTCAGCAGGCCGCTGCGCGCGCCAGCCAGTTCCAGGTGTATCCAGAGGCTCCCCACGCTTTTCACGCCGACTACCGCCCCACCTACAGGGAGGCCGCGGCCCGTGATGGCTGGACACGCTGTTTGGCCTGGTTCCGCCAGCATGGCGTGGCCTGAAGCCGACAAGGCTGGCGCATCGTGGCTTGACACGCCTGCTACGCTGGTCCAATGACTTTGCTTTGGATCGTGGCGGCCACTGCGCTGGGTGGGCTGCTTTCTGTCACTGTGGCCGCTTTCGTGGCCAGCCGGTGGATCACGACGGCCTTGCCGCATTTGGTGAGTTTTTCGGCGGGCATGCTGCTGTCAGCTGCTTTCATCCATGTGCTGCCTGAGGCTTTTGAGTCACACGTTGGTGCCCACGCCCTGTTCGCCACCCTGCTCGGTGGTCTGCTGTTCTTCTTTTTGTTGGAGAAGGTGGAGCTGTTTCGCCACAGCCATCACCATGAGCATGACGAGCATGACCACCACCATGGTTTCGACGCCGAACAAGCCGGGCGAGGCGGTTGGACAGTGCTGGTGGGTGACAGCGTGCACAACTTCTGCGACGGCGTGTTGATCGCAGCGGCTTTCTTGGTCAGCCCGCAGATCGGGATCGTCACCGCGCTGGCCGTGATTGCGCACGAGATTCCGCAGGAGGTGGGCGACTATGTTGTGTTGCTGAATGCTGGATTTTCGAAGGCCAAGGCCCTTTTGTGGAATGCCTTGTCCGGCTTGGCAGCAGTGCTTGGCGGGGTACTAGGCTATCTGGCGGCAGAGCCATTTGCAGATGCGCTACCGTACTTCCTCGTTGTAGCTTGTTCTAGCTTTATCTATGTGGCGGTGGCTGACCTCATCCCACAACTGCAGCGGCGCCGCAGTCTGCGAGACGCCGCCAGCCAGGTGGCATGGATTGCTGCGGGCGTGGGGCTCATGCTGTTGGTGACGACCTTTCTTCACCACCACTGAGCCCAGTGCCTCAGCGCACCACCAGCACCGGCAGTGGTGAGATTTGCAGCACGCGCTGGGTCTGGCTGCCCAGAAACAGCGCCTGCAGGCCCCGGCGTCCGTGCGAGGCCATCACGATCAGGTCGCAGCCCTGCTGGGTGGCGGCCTCGTGGATGGCCTGGGCTGGATGGATGGACTCGGTGATGAAGGTGTCACATGCAAGGCCAGCTTGCTTCAGAGGCCCAGCCATATCCTCGACGGCTTTTTGAGCCTGTGCCTCCTGTACATCCAGAAAGGTCTTGGGCGACACCGCAGTGAACTCGGCGTTGGCGGGGAAGGGGAACGGCTCCTTCACCGCCGCCACAGTCACCTTGGCCCCGAATTTCTTGGCCATCTCGATGGCCACAGGCACTGCCTTTGCAGCGTGGGCCGACCCATCGGTCGGCACCAGCAGATGCTTGAACATGATGCGTACTCCTGTTGCAAGGTGTCTAGCGAACGATGAGCACGGGCACCTTGCAGTGCGCCAGAACCGAGGTGGACACCGAGCCCATGACCAGGCCCTTGAGTGAGCCATGACCATGGGAGCCCATCACCACCAGGTCGAACTTGCCGCGTTCGGCCTGGTCGGCGATCAGCTGCCCGGGGCTGCCAGCCTTGAAGCGGGTCTTCAGCGACACCTTGTGGCGAATCAGGAAGAGGTCGATCGGACCAAACACCTTCTCGGCGGTCTCTCTGTAGAAGTCGTCAGTGGTGGCCTTGTCCAGGTGGGCAATCACCCGGGGGGGCAATGCGGGAACCGCGGTGAACGCGTGGTATTCGTTGTCGGCATGAAGAAACTGGGGGTGGCTCACCAGGTAAGCCAGCATCTTCTTGGTGTAAGCGCTTCCGTCAACGGCAAGCAGGATCTTCATGGGGCAACTCCTTGTGGTAAATGTCGCCAGTCTGGGTTTGCAAGGGCGAAGGCCGGTTGACCTGGATCAAGCTTAGCGCAGGCAATGGCCCGTAGCGTTCGGTGCATGCAACATGCACTGAACTCCGCTGCAGCGTCCTCCCACTGGGCAGCATG
>CAZRRW010000037.1:0-3450 GCA_964602505.1 uncultured Burkholderiaceae bacterium | reverse complement strand
TGTCAAGGCCGGGTTGGCCCAGGCACGCTTCGCCGTCGACGGCCTGCACTGTGCCGCGTGCGTCGGCAAGCTGGAGGCCGCCCTGCTGGGTGTGCCGGGTGTGCTGAGTGCCTCGGTCAGCGCCGCTGCTCGCACGGCCGAGGTGAATTGGCGGCAGGGCCTGTGCCAGCCCTCCGCACTGGCTGAGGCGAGCATGAAGGCGGGGTACGGCCTCATCCCGCTGGGCGACCCGGCTCTGCATCGCGCCCGCTCACGCGAAGGCCGCCTTGCCCTGTGGCGCTGGCTGGTGGCGGTGTTCTCGATGATGCAGGTGATGATGTACACCTCGCCCACCTACTTCACGGCACCGGGCGAGATTGGCGAGCAGGCTGACTCGCTGCTCCGATGGGCCGCCTGGGTGCTGAGCCTGCCGGTGGTGCTTTTCTCTGCCAAGCCTTTCTTTGCCCAGGCGTGGCGCTATGCGCGGCAAGGCCGGGTGGGTATGGACACGCCGGTGGCCATAGGCATTGCGATCACATTTGCCATGGGCACCCTGTCGGCCTTTGAACCCTCAGGCCCTTGGGGGCACGAGCTCTACCTCGACTCCCTGACGATGTTTGTGGCCTTCCTGCTGACCGGGCGCTGGCTGGAAGCGCGGCTGCACCACCGCACAGCCGGGGCGCTGGAGGCCTTGTCCGCCAGACTGCCCACAACCGTGCGACGCGTGCGCGGTGGCCAGGTAGAAACGGTGCCCTTGTCCCACCTGCAGCCCGGTGAGGTGCTTTTGGTGGCCACGGGCGAGGCGTTTGCGGCCGACGGACGCGTGCTCGAAGGCACGGTGATGGCGGAAGAAGCCTTGCTGACTGGCGAGTCGGCACCAGTGGCCCGAGCTGCAGGCCAGGAGGTGGTGGCTGGCAGCTTGAACCTGGGCGCTCCGGCGCGGGTGCAGGTGCTGCGCGTGGGCTCCGACACGCGGTACGCCGCGATCGTTGCCCTCATGCAGCAGGCGCAGACCGACAAGCCGCGTGCAGCCCAACTGGCGGACCGCTGGGCACCTGCATTCCTGCTGGCTGTGCTGGTGTCCGCTGTGCTGGCGGCGGCCTGGTGGTGGCCTATTGACCCGGTGAAGGCGCTCACGGTCGCGGCGGCGGTGCTGATCGTGACCTGCCCTTGTGCGTTGTCGCTGGCCACGCCAGCGGCCCTGCTGTCCGCAGCTGGCGCCTTGGCGCGGCGGGGCATCCTGGTTCGCCGGCTGGCCGCTCTGGAGCGCCTGGCTGATGTCAACCACTTTGTGTTCGACAAGACGGGCACGGCCTGCACCCGGGACATCCGCATGGACGGGCTGGATCTGGCTGACGACGTGCCAGAAGCCCTGGCATGGTCGGTGGCCAGTGAACTGGCTTCGCAGTCATCACACCCCGTCTCTAGGGCGATTGCCCTTCATGCCCACCGCCAGGCGTCCTCCGTGCCGCGCAGCCGCTTTCGCGATGTGGCCGAAGTGCCGGGCCTTGGGGTGGAAGGGATCGACCAGGCAGGCCGGCGCTGGCGGCTTGGCCAGCCCGCCTGGGTGGGCACCGATTCGTCTGGTGGCGACCCGGGTGCCCGGGTGGCCCTGGCATGCGCTCAACCTGAAGGCCATGGCTGGCATGCGCCGAAATGGGTGGCGAGCTTTCGGCTGGGCGAAACGGTTCATCCCGACATGGCCGCGACTGCGCGACGTCTGTCGCGGTCTGCCTATGTCGAGCTGGTCTCGGGCGACCGAGAGGCCGCTGTGGCCGCTGTGGCTCGCGAACTGGGGCTGTCGAGTTTTCGCGCCGATGCCAGGCCTGCCGACAAACTGGCGCATGTGCGGGCCAGTCAGCAGGAGGGTGATGTGGTGGCCATGGTGGGGGATGGTCTGAACGACGGGCCGACGCTCGCCCATGCCGACGTGTCATTCGCGATGGGCGAGGGTATCGCCGTGGCCAAGACGAGCTCGGACTTCATCATCCAGAGTGGCAACCCGGCTGACGTGGCCTGGGCTCACGACCTGGCGCAACGCACCCGCAAAGTGATGCGGCAGAACCTCGCCTGGGCGGCTGCGTACAACGCGGCCTGCGTGCCACTGGCGCTGATGGGCTGGCTGCCCCCCTGGGCCGCTGGGCTGGGCATGGCCACCAGTTCATTGCTGGTGGTGCTGAACGCGCTGCGCCTGAACAGGGGTTGAGATGCTGGGCAGTCTGCTGATCCTGGTGCCGGTGTCGGTGCTTCTCGTTCTGGCGCTGCTGGGGCTGCTGGCGTGGTGCATCGACAGCGGACAGTTTGATGACCTCGAGTCTGAGGGCGAACGCATCCTCGAAGACCTGCCAGCACCCAAGGCCTCGTTGCCCGAGGCGGCCAGCCCCTCGAAATCGCCGCGCGCTTGACATACGTCAAGCCAGTCCAGGCAAGCGGGCAGAAGAATCAATCCCGCAAGGTCACGGGTGGTCACACGGTCCGCCCGGCATATGCGACACAACAGGGAAGGAGTGAATGCGATGAGCACCCTCACAGTGAACGGTGCGCCGTCATCCGGGCCGCCAATGGCCGCGAGGTTCTCGGCATCCAGAGCCACCACATACAACGACGGCGTCGTCCGGTGGTTCTCGGTAATGGCCGTGGTGTGGGGCGTGGTGGGCATGCTGGTGGGCGTCATCATCGCCGCGCAACTGGCCTGGCCTGATCTCACCTACGGCATTTCCTTCCTGAGTTACGGCCGCCTGCGCCCCTTGCACACCAATGCGGTGATCTTTGCCTTCGGTGGCTGTGTGCTGTTTGCCGCCAGCTACTACGTGGTGCAAAGGACCTGCCAGGTCCGCCTGATATCAGACAAGCTGGCGTGGTTCACCTTCGTCGGCTGGCAGCTCATCATCGTGGCTGCGGCGATCACTTTGCCCCTGGGTTACACCAGCGGCAAGGAGTACGCCGAGCTGGAGTGGCCGATCGACATTGCTATCGCAGTGGTGTGGGTGGCGTTCGCCATCGTATTTTTCGGCACGGTGGGCATCCGCAAGGTGCGGCACATCTACGTGGCCAACTGGTTCTTTGGCGCCTTCATCCTTGCGGTAGCGCTGCTGCACATCGTCAACAGTGCGGCGGTGCCAGCTGGCTGGCTGAAAAGCTACTCCGCTTACGCAGGCGTGCAGGACGCGATGATCCAGTGGTGGTACGGCCACAACGCGGTCGGCTTCTTCCTCACGGCGGGCTTCCTGGGGATCATGTACTACTTCGTCCCCCGCCAGGCTGAACGGCCGGTGTACAGCTACCGGCTGTCGATCGTGCACTTCTGGGCCCTGATCTTCACTTACATGTGGGCCGGCCCCCACCACCTGCACTACACCGCCTTGCCCGACTGGACACAGAGCCTGGGCATGCTGTTCAGCCTGATCCTGCTGGCGCCCAGCTGGGGCGGCATGATCAACGGCATCATGACCCTGTCGGGTGCGTGGCACA
>CAZRRW010000036.1:13523-15492 GCA_964602505.1 uncultured Burkholderiaceae bacterium | reverse complement strand
CTGGAGCTTTACCTGGGCTCGCTGGAGGCCCTGGGCTTCGACCTGAAGAAGAACGACGTGCGCTTCGTCGAGGACGATTGGGAGAACCCGACCCTGGGGGCCTGGGGCCTGGGCTGGGAGGTGTGGCTCAATGGCATGGAAGTCACGCAGTTCACCTACTTCCAGCAGGTGGGCGGCATCAACTGCAAGCCCATCACTGGCGAGATCACCTACGGCCTGGAACGCCTGGCCATGTATCTGCAGGGCGTGGAGAACGTGTACGACCTGACCTGGACGGTCGCCCCAGACGGCACCCGCCTCAGCTATGGCGACGTGTACCTGCAGAACGAGCAGGAGCAGTCGGCCTACAACTTCGAGCATTCCGATGCCGAGTTCCTGTTCAGCGCCTTCGGGGCTCACGAAAAGCAGGCTCAACACCTGATGCAGCAGCAGCTGGCCCTGCCGGCCTATGAGCAGGTACTGAAAGCGGCCCACACCTTCAACCTGCTGGATGCACGGGGTGCCATCAGCGTGACCGAACGCGCCGCCTACATCGGCCGTATCCGCAACCTGGCGCGCAGCGTGGCGCAAAGCTACTACGACAGCCGTGAGCGCCTGGGCTTTCCCCTGGCCCCGCGCGAGTGGGTGGCCGAGATGCAGAAGAAGGTGGCGTGATGAGCCAAGCCACCACCGCGAACCTGCTGGTCGAGCTGTTCGTCGAAGAACTGCCGCCCAAGGCGCTGAAGGCGCTGGGCGAAAGCTTTGCCACCAGCCTGGCCCAGAGCCTGCGCCAGCAGGGCCTGGCCAGCGATACCAGCGCGGCCACCCCATTTGCATCGCCCCGGCGGTTGGCCATACACCTCACTCATGTGGTGGCCAAGGCTGCAGACAAGGCGGTCTCGCAGAAACTCATGCCTGTCAGCGTGGGGATCGGTGCCGATGGCCAACCCACACCGGCCTTGTTGAAGAAGCTCCAGGCCCTGGGGGCTGATGCGTCGGTGGTACCAAGCCTGAAACGCGCGATGGATGGCAAGGCCGAAGCCTTGTTCTTCGACGCGGTGGTGCCGGGCGCCACACTCGCGGCGGGGCTGCAGACCGCCCTGGACACCGCCCTGGGTGCCCTGCCCATTCCGAAGGTGATGAGCTACCAGCTTGCCGACGGCTGGGCCAGTGTGAACTTTGTGCGGCCCGCGCACGGCCTGATGGCGCTGCACGGCAGCGAGATCGTGCCGGTGTCGGCATTGGGTTTGCAGGCCGGGCGCCGCACCCAGGGCCACCGCTTCGAGGCAAAGACCACGGCGATCGACATTGCCACCGCCGATGCCTATGCCGACACCCTGCGCGAGCAGGGCGCGGTGATGGCCAGCTTTGCCGAGCGGCGCGCCGAGATTGCCCGCCAGCTGGCCGACGCTGCAGCGCAGTTGGGTGGCGGCGTCAAGCCGATCGAGGACGACGCCCTGCTCGACGAAGTGACGGCCCTGGTGGAGCGCCCGAACGTGCTGGTGTGCCAGTTTGAGCCCGAGTTCCTGCAAGTACCGCAGGAATGTCTGATCCTCACGATGAAGGCCAACCAGAAGTACTTTCCCCTGCTGGATGCACAGGGCAGGCTCAGCCACCGCTTTCTGGTAGTCAGCAACATCAGCCCGGCTGACCCCAGCGCGGTAGTCCAGGGCAATGAGCGGGTGATTCGCCCGCGCCTGGCCGACGCGAAGTTCTTCTTTGACCAGGACCGCAAGCGAACCCTTGAAGACCGGGCGGCCGGCCTGGCCAAGGTGGTCTATCACAACAAGCTGGGCAGCCAGGGCGAACGCGTGGAGCGGGTGCGGGCCATTGCGCGACAGATTGGTGAGCGCCTGGGCGGGGACATCCTGGCCACCCAGGCGGATCAGGCCGCCATGCTGGCCAAGGCGGACCTGCTGACCGACATGGTCGGTGAGTTCCCCGAACTGCAGGGCACCATGGGCCGCTACTACGCGCTGAACGACGGACG